>JANQHU010000400.1 GCA_028282485.1 Bacillota bacterium | reverse complement strand
ATTTATATGTAGATAAAACCAGGTTTATTGAGCTTTTGGAGAGTTTGGGGGAACCCTATATCTTCTTTTTAAGGCCCAGACGTTTTGGCAAAAGCCTTTTTGTCTCAGTATTGGATTATTATTATGATGTTGGGGCAGTAAACTTGGCTGAACAATTATTTGGGAAGACGTATATCGGCAAGAATCCCACGGCGGAAAGGAATAGTTACTATATTTTGCGGTTTAATTTTTCCGGGATTGATACCGCTTCCAAAGAAAACTTGATCAGCGGTTTTACTACTAATGTATGTAATGCTTTAAACTTGTTTACCCAAAAGTATAACTTGGCTTTAAGTTATCAGAAAACCGGAATGCCCTCGGAAATATTCAGCACATTTTTAGTGGAGGTTAAAGCCCAAATAAAGGGTTCTATTTATGTATTGATTGATGAATATGACCATTTTGCCAATGAACTGTTAAGCTTTCAAGCAGATGTGTTTGAAGAAGTAGTGAGTAAAACAGGATTTGTCCGGAAGTGGTATGAAGTGCTTAAATCTGGTACGGATCGCGGTTTGATTCAAAGAATGTTTGTGACTGGTGTTAGCCCGGTAACCTTGGACAGTTTTACCAGTGGTTTTAACATTGGCAAAAATAAAACTACAGAAGTAAGGTTTAATGAATGCCTAGGTTTTACCGCTGCTGAGGTGGAAGGAGTACTTGAAGAGTCCTTAGGAGAGCAGATTAATATTGCAAAAGAGCTGCCAGTTCTCAAGAAGTATTATAATGGTTATTTATTTAATAAACAGGCTCCAAAAAGAGTTTTTAATAGTGATATGGTCTTATATTATGCTTCGGAGTATGCGGTGACTAATTGGCCACCAGAACAATTAATCGATACCAATATAGCCAGCGATTATAAAAAAATGGCGGGTTTATTTACTTTTAAAAAACAGGAACAAAATTATCAAATTTTGAAAAAGATTATTGAAGGGCGAGCACAAAAAGTGCTATTTACCCATGAATTTAGTTTGGCCAAAGATTTTACTCCCGATGATTTTAATTCTTTATTGTTTTACTTGGGTTTTTTGACTATTGATAAAGGGGATCTGAATGAAGCAGATCTGGTAGTTCCTAATTATGTGATTAAAGAGTTATACTTTGATTTTTTCGGTGCCGTATTAAAAGAAGAAGCTAGCTATAATCTGGAAGTTAATAAAATTAGGGAAAGTATTAAAAAAATAGCAAAAGAGGGCCAAATAAAGAGTTTTATCGAGATAGTGGCTACTACCTTAAAAAAATTATCAAACCGTGATTTTATCAAATTTGACGAAAAATATGTAAAGATAATTATGATAACCTATTTTATGATGAGTCGAATTTATTATGTAAAGAGTGAGTATGAAGTAGAAAATGGTTATATAGATATAGCCCTGCTGCCAAGACCAGGGGTGCAGGCCCCTTATTATGCCATATTGGAAGTGAAATATCTTAAGAAGCAGGAATATTCCGAAACTATTTTGGCAGAGAAGATTAAAGCGGCCCAGGAACAAATCGCTAAATATACTTTAGTCTCCGAATTAGCAGAGATGAATAATCTGTTGAAGTGGGTCTTGGTCTTTTGTGGAGAAGAATTAGTCTATGAAGAAAAACTGGAATGCTAATTACAAATACTAAAGATTATGGTACAATCGGTTTAAGAGACTGGTATATGCTAAATCCCGTGCTATGGGATCACTAGCATCGGACCTGATCCCGTCATGGTATGCGAAGTTATTTCCCTTTGGTTTTGGCGGAGGGGATGCATTGAAAGGCGCAGATTGCTGCTTTGTTTTAGTTAATGTTAAATCGTATTTTTCCCGTTCGCGGGGATTACTTAAGATATCGTAAGCAGTTCTAAGTTTTTTGAAATTCTCAGCGGCTTTTTGAGGATTCTGGGGATTTTGATCGGGGTGATATTGGAGACAGAGTTTTTTAAAAGCAGTTTTAATTTGGGCAGAAGTAGCATTTTTTGATACTCCGAGGACTTCGTAATGATTTCCGGAGGAGATGTTACTTTTGTTATAATTATTATAATTTTGATTCTTATTATAATGACCTCCCCCAATACGCATTCCCATCACCCCTTTATTTTGGAAATTTGTAAGTATCAATTTAATTATAACATTATTTAGTGGTAAATACAAATTTTTTATAGTTAAAGTATTGGATTTATGTAAAAATTAAATCAAAGAGAGGTGCCCTGATGAATCCAAAGGTTGATCAAGCCAAAACTAATGAGATGCAAATTATCGACATTACTCCGGAAAACATTGCCGATTATGGGGTCTGTGGGTATAAGGATCTAAAAAAGCATGTAGAATTAAGAAACAAAATTGCATGGTTTCAGGAGTATTATCCCAAAGGCTTAAGAATGAAGATAGTCTATGCCCCTCAAAGGGGGGGCTATCAAGGCATGATTGAGTACATCCCGGGAGAGTATGCCCATCGCCCGGTGGCTGCCGCCGGTTATCTGTTTATTCATTGTCTCTTTGTGGGTTTTAAAAATGAGTTCAAGGGTAAAGGGTATGCTTCGGCTTTAATTGAAGAGTGTCTCCAAGAGGCTCGGCAAGCTAATTTGCAGGGAATAGCTGTAGTTACTCGCAAGGGATCATTTATGGCCAAAAAGGATATTTTTCTGAAAAAAGGCTTTGTTGTAGTCGGTAAGGCCAAGCCGGATTTTGAATTATTAGCTTACAAATTTGACGAGACTGCTCCGAACCCCAAATTTAAGGATCTTGATCAGAATCTCGAAAAATACCAAGAGGGCTTAACTATTATCCGCTCCCCCCAATGTCCTTAT
>JANQHU010000311.1 GCA_028282485.1 Bacillota bacterium | reverse complement strand
TGATGATTAGGGAGTTTCAGACAACTCTCTTGATTGCCACAACTACATTTTAGGGTGGCGCCTTGGACTACATAACTATCCTCAGCCCCGGGACGCTTAATAATTCTCGAATCCATTTTCATTAGTCTCCTTTAATTATCCAGCTTAATTTTTAAAATTGCCAAAATTAGCTGTTTACGATTTCGAACTTAAGTATATTAAAATTTAGCTAAAGTTGCAATGCTCAGATGAAAAAGTTAACAAAATTGTAAAGATCAAATAAGTAAAAAATATTTGTCGCTAGTCGTTGTAATTAATATACTATTAATGTTAAAATAGAAAAAAGTTTAGCTAGATTTAAAGAAAGACATAATTTTGAGGGAGTGGCCAAAGTGTTAGATATTAAATTAGTAAGGAATAATCCGGAAAAAATTTGGGAGGGAATGCAAAAACGGGGAGCGGAGATTCCTTTAGATGAATTTTTAAAACTAGAAGAAGCAAGACGCCAAAAATTAGGGCTGGTCGAGCAGTTAAAGAATAGAAGGAATATAGTTTCAAAAGAAGTCGGGGGACGAAAAGCGCGGGGCGAAGAGGCCACCGAATTAATTAAGGAGATGCAAGAAGAGGGACGACGCATTCAAGAATTGGATCAAGAAATTCGCTTAATTGAAGCAAAGATGCAGGATATTCTCTTGGTAATTCCGAATATCCCTCACCAATCGGTCCCATTGGGTAAAGATGAGACGGAAAATCAAGTGGTTAAACATAGGGGAGAGCCTCCGGAGTTTGACTTTGAGCCGCGCTCTCACGAGGTTATTGGCGAAGCCTTGGGAATTATGGATTTTGAGCGGGCCGCTAAAATTAGTGGAGCGCGTTTTGTGATCATGAAGGGCTGGGGGGCGAAATTAGAACGGGCGCTGATTAACCTTATGCTGGATTTACATACGACAAAGCATGGCTATACAGAAGTTTTCCCCCCATTTTTAAGCAACAGAGCTTCGATGATCGGGGCGGGGCAATTGCCTAAATTTGAAGAGGATATGTTTAAGTGTACTAATGGAGATTATTATCTAATACCTACTGCGGAAGTACCGCTAACCAATATGCATCGGGAGGAGATTCTCAGTAACGAAGCATTGCCCCTTTATTATGCCGCCTATACGGCCTGTTTCCGCGGGGAGGCCGGATCGGCGGGCCGAGATACCAGAGGGATCATTCGACAGCATCAGTTTAATAAAGTGGAGTTAGTAAAATTTACGAAGCCGGAAGACTCGTATACAGAGCATGAAAAGTTGGTAACTGATGCGGCTGCAATTTTAGAAGCTTTAGAGCTCCCTTATCGGATTTCCTTACTCTGTAGCGGCGATCAGGGTTTTGCAGCGGCCAAGTGTTATGATTTAGAAGTCTGGCTCCCTAGTTTTCAGACTTACCGAGAGATTTCCAGTTGTAGTAATTTTGAAGATTTTCAGGCGCGAAGGGCTAATATTAAATATCGTCCTTCTGTGGGAGCGAAGCCGGAGTTTGTCCATACTATAAATGGTTCAGGGCTTGCGGTAGGCAGAGCGGTGGCGGCTATTTTGGAAAACAACCAGAAAGAAGATGGTAGTGTCGTAGTACCCCGAGTTTTACGGCCTTATTTAGGAGTTGAAAGATTAGAAGGATAGGGACTAACTTCATTAATAAAATTCCATCAAACTCACTTTGAGCTACCCGCTTTAAGGTGAGTTTTTTTATTGGTATGCATTATTATAGTAATTATGGGTTAAGCTTTAAAGAAGAAAATTTCTCCAGAAAGGATTTTATCCCACATCATGGAAAGATTACTCCTTTGGTTAAAAGCAGTGCGGGCCCCTTTTTTTAGCGCCTCCTTAATCCCAGCATTAGCAGGAGCAGCTCTGAGTAGTTCAGAAGGAATATTTAACTTTTGGGCTTTAGGGGGAGCATTGTTGGTTACTTTATTTAATCATGCTGGCGCCAATGTGATTAATGATTATTTTGATGCTGAAGGTAGTGATTTAATTAATACGAAGCCAACGCCTTTTAGCGGGGGAAGTCGTTTTATACAAGAGGGAATTTTAACCAAAAAAGTGTATTTAAAAATGGCCCAAATTTTTTATTTTATTGGTTTAATAACGGCTATTTTACTTAGTTTTGTATATCGTAATCCTTATATTTTACTTCTGAATATTATGGGAACAGCATTAGGAGTCGGGTACAGTTCCAGCCGCACTTTTGGCATGGGGCGGGGCTGGGGAGAGATTGTAGTAGGAATTGGTTTTGGGCCTTTAGCTGTCTCGGGGAGCTATTTATTGCAAACTAATGCCTTAAGTTGGCGGGCTTTTTTTGTCGGGATTCCCATTGGGTTTTTAATTATGGGAGTATTAATTTTAAATGAATTTCCTGATTATGAAGCCGATAAAGCCACCCAGAAGAAAAATTGGATCGTGCGAGCCGGAGTTGGAAACTTGGGGGTTTTTATTTATCTTAGTGTGATTGTCTTAGCCTATTTAACTATTTTGTGGGGCGTAATTATCGGAGTTTTTTCCTATCGTATTTTTTTTACTTACTGCACTATTCCTTTAGCTATCTGGGTTAGCTTAAAACTATGGCGGCATCGTAATCAAGTTCCCGATTTATTACCCGCTTGTGCCGGAAATATTGGGTTGCATTTTTTAACCGGATTACTGCTCTGTTTCGGATTATGGTTTGAGTAAAAAAAAGGATTTTGCTTACTGGTTAGCGAATAATTAAGAGCAGTTTAGCTAAGGAGTAGGAAAATGAATTACCAAACCCTTTATCGGCGGTTTCGACCACAAAATTTTGCTGATTTTGTTGGCCAGGAGCATGTAGTAAAAACCTTGCAAAATGCCCTTGCGAGCCAAAAAGTTGCCCATGCTTACTTATTTAATGGCCCCCGGGGCACCGGCAAAACCAGCACGGCCAAAATTTTGGCAAAAGCTCTTAATTGCCTTGATTTAACTGAATCAGAACCTTGTGATGCTTGCTCTGCTTGTGTGCGAATTAACGAAGGAATTTTTATGGATGTTCTAGAAATTGATGCCGCTTCGAACCGCGGGGTTGATGAGATTCGCGACTTGCGAGAAAAAGTCAAGTTTGCTCCGGTAGAAGGACATTACAAAATTTATATCATAGATGAAGTGCATATGTTGACCACCGAGGCTTTTAATGCGTTACTAAAGACTTTAGAAGAACCTCCCCGTTTTGTAGTCTTTGTTTTAGCAACGACTGAAGTGCATAAGATTCCCGCTACTATTTTATCCCGTTGCCAAAGATTTGACTTTAAACGGTTTACTAAGACAGAGATAGTAGGTCGTTTGCAACAAATAGCAATTACCGAAAAGGCGGAATATACTCCGGAAGCTTTAGAAATTATTGCTGAATATGCCGAAGGAGGAATGCGAGACGCTCTGGGGCTCTTAGAACAAGTAATAGCTCATAGTCAGGGAGAATTGAGTCTGGCTAATGTGCGCACGGTACTGGGACTAGTGGCCACCGAAGAAATTGTACGTTTGGTACAAGCTATTAAAAACCGTGAGGTTAAAGAAGCCTTGGCTATCATTGAAAGTGTTCTCATTTCAGGGAAGGATCTCTATCAATTTGGCCGTGGTTTAATCAGCTATTTACGGGAATTATTATTGGAAACAGTAACTAGGAAGAATCAAGAGTCAGAAATTATATTTGAGCCAGGGAGATTAGTAGAAATTATTGAAGTTTTAGCAAAAGCAAATTTAGAAACTAAAAAGAGTATGCAAGGGGCCCTCCCCTTAGAATTGGCCTTAATTAAATTGACCGCCATGGAACGAGGCGATGAAGCAGCAGATCTAAAGTCTCGCATAGTTAAGTT
>JANQHU010000298.1 GCA_028282485.1 Bacillota bacterium | reverse complement strand
AATTTAGTTGGTGTTTTAAATTTTTATTGAAATATAATAAAATTTAATTATTTTTGATCTTTAATTGCAGAACTCAAATTCAATATCTTGTATTATTTGAGGGTTATTATTCGATATATATCATTTTTAAAATACTTCTAATCCCGGGAGAGACATTGACCGAGAAATGGTTATAAGAGAATAATTTTGTGATTTTAAAAGTAGTTTTGGTGGAGGATGATATAATGGGTAAAAATGAAGTAAATCAGGAACTTGAGCAAATTAAAGCCCAATTAGCCTTAGAGTGGAGTCAGTTGATTAAGCGTAATGCTAATGAAGCAGATATGGAAGTTTGGCGGCAGAGTGTGCGGGAGCGCTATCCGGAAGATTGTAATACTTTATTAGTTGCTGTGCGCGAATTTATGGAAGTAAGTGAAGCTCATAAGAATGAGATTAATGGAGTGAATACCTATTTTTAATTTTTTGAGTGAACAGCTAACATGAAATAATTAAGAAGGGAGTAGCAACTCGAATGTTGACGATTGAATCAGTAGATAAACAATCGGTTATTTCCATCAAGTTGGTCGAAGTGAAACATGAAAAACTGGCTAGTGTCTGCTTGGCAATTAATGTGAATGATTTTGGTTTTTGTGGTAATAACGAACGGATCTGGTTAGGAATGAATCAGATTAATTCTTTTTTAGAAGAGTTGGACAAGTTAGCCACCAAGCAGGGCCGGGCAGTCTTAAATAGTATTAGCCCCAAAGAGTTTGGCTTAGTTTTTCAATCCCAAAGTTTGGCCCAACATATTCAGGTAAACTATAAACTTTCCCGAAATATTTACCATCCCGAACCTAATTATTTAACGGTTCAGGGCGGTTTTATGGTGGCTGCCGCTGCTCCAGCACAGATTGTTGCAAATTGGCATCAAAATATTTGTTAAAAATAAGGAAGTTAGCGCTATCAAAGAGGGAGTAAATTATTTTGAAAAAGAGAATTTCACTTTTATTTTTGATGTTTTTAATAATGATCTCCGTCTTAGTTGGTTTTACCTGTAACCGCAAAGGAAATTCGGAAGTAATGATCGATAAAAAAGATACTAAATTATTAACTGGGATTACCTATGGGGTCCATATTGACCTGCAGAATATCACACTAAAAGATTTAGAGAATATTGCTAAATTAGGATTTAGGTATGTGAGAGCAGATATTCTTTGGGAGTATTACGAAAAAGAAGACGGTAGTTATAATTTTAGTAGTTTTGATTTTTTCATGGAGCAGTTGCAAGAACTAGGGTTAAAGGCGATTATCATTATTGCTTATAGTCATCCTAATTATGAAAAAACTGATAGTGTAGTCACCGCCAAAGGCCGAGCTGCTTTTGCCAAATATGCCGCCACAGTAGCCAAACGCTACCAAAAATACGAAGTTGTTTGGGAGATCTGGAACGAACCAGATAGCCCGGCTTTTTGGAAACCAGCGCCAAATCCGGCTGACTATATGAAACTACTTCAAAAAGCAATAGTTGCCATTAAACAGGCTGATCCTCAGGCCCTCTGTATCGGCCCAGCAGTAGTGGGAATGCCTGAGGAATTATGGCGCGAATATTTTCAGCGGGAATTAGTTAAATATGTTGACGCGGTAAGTGTCCATTTATATCGGGACGTGATGCCAGAAACGGCTGGTGAGCTGGATATTAAACCGATTCGGAGGTTGATTGCCGAATATACCAAAAATAAGGAAGTTCCGCTGGTATGTAGTGAATGGGGTTATTCTAATGTGGAAAAAATAATCAATGAGGAAATCCAAGGGGCGTTGATGGTAAGAATTCTCTTAACCAACACTTATGCCGGATTACCAATTACTATTTTGTATAATTGGAAAAATAACGGAAACGATCCTCATGAGCCGGAATTTAATTTTGGGCTTTTGGATCATCAGGGCAACCCCAAAAAAGCCTATTATATGGTAAAAGAGTTTTTTGAAGAATTAAGCGGGTATCAATACTATCGGCGCCTCGAGTCAGAGGCAAAAGATTATTTACTAGTTTTTAAGAAGCAGAGTAGTTATAAGTTGGTAGCCTGGACCTCGGAGAAGACCTTGGCTGCTCATGAAGTCAGTTTAAAAGAAGGCACGAAACTACGAATAAACTACAAACCAATATATAGAAGCTTAAGTAGGGCAGAGTTGAAAAAATTATTATAAAAAAGTAAGTTGAGTTTAAAAGGATGGGTAAGGGTAAATGTTCAATCAAAAACAGAGAA
>JANQHU010000293.1 GCA_028282485.1 Bacillota bacterium | reverse complement strand
AACGAAAAAACTTCCCAAGAAGCCAAGGAAGCAGCAGAGCCCAAAACGATGGATACGGGCTTAGCCTGTTTTGTGACAGTGGCCCGAATAAACGGAATCGGGGTCAATCCGGAGCAGTTGCAGCATACCTTTGCTTTAAAGGATCATCATATGTCGGTAAACGATATGCTGCGGGCCGCCAAGGAATTAGGTTTCAAGGCCAAAGCAGTCAAACTAAAGTTAGGGCGATTACCTAAGGTAAGGTTTCCGGCGGTAGCTGCTTTAAAAGATGGGCGCTTTGTCGTCTTAGCCAAACTGGAAAAAGAGAAGTTGCTGATCTATAATCCTTTGGAAAAACGCCCTAGTGTCACCAGCCTGGAAAAGTTTGAAGAAGAGTGGACAGGCCAGCTTGTTCTGCTGGCTTATCGGGGGTTACGGGAAGAAGGAACTAAGTTTGGCTTTAAATGGTTTATTCCGGCGGTGATTAAGTATAAAAAACCGATTATTGAAGTTTTAGTCTCTTCGTTTACTATCCAAGTATTAGGGGTTTTTGCGCCTCTGATTACCCAGGTGGTAATCGATAAGGTTTTAGTCCATCGGGGTTTTACCACCTTAGATGTATTAGCTTTTGGGCTCTTTGTGATTGCTTTGTTTGAAATGATTATGGGAATTGCCAAGACCTATGTCTTTACGCATACCACCAGTCGCATTGATGTTTCTCTCGGGGCGAAACTGTTCAAACATCTCTTCAGTATCCCTTTACGTTATTTTGAAGTGCGTCGGGTGGGAGAAACCATTGCCCGGGTGCGGGAGCTAGAAAACATTCGGCGGTTTTTAACGGGAGCACCCTTAACCTCTTTTCTGGATGTAATGTTTATTACCGTTTATTTAGCCGTGATGATTTTTTATAGTACTAGCCTGACCTGGGTAATCTTGGGGAGTCTCCCGCTCTTTGTTGCTTTATCAGCCATTGTTACGCCCCTCTTTAAAAAAAGATTAGACGAAAAGTTTCGCTGTGGCGCCGAATCCCAATCCTATTTAGTCGAAGCAGTAAGTGGGGTTCAGACGGTGAAATCCTTCGCTTTAGAGCCGGAAGTTCAGAAAAAATGGGAAAGTCTTTTGGCGAATTACGTTAAATCAAGTTTTAAGACAGCTATTTTATCGGGCAATGCGGGAGCTATCGGACAGTTTATCCAAAAAGGCAGTGATCTCTTGGTGCTGTGGCTCGGGGCCCATTTAGTCATTGAAGGAACCATCACCATCGGTCAGTTAATTGCTTTCCGGATGCTTTCTAGCCGAGTGAGTGGCCCGGTACTGCGTTTAGTGCAGCTGTGGCAAGAATTTCAGCAAGCCAGTCTTTCGGTGCAGCGGTTAGGGGATATTTTTAATACTACACCGGAACCAGCATTAAATCCGGCGAAAACTCAACTGCCGGCTATCAAAGGAAAGATTACTTTTGAAGGAGTACGCTTTCGGTATCGGGTGGATGGTCCGGAAATCATCCGAGATATGTCTTTTGTTATTCCCGGAGGAACTGTGGTCGGGGTAGTTGGCCGAAGTGGCTCTGGTAAAAGTACCATTTCGAAACTAATGCAACGGCTGTATATTCCGGAAGCCGGCAAAATTTTGGTAGATGGAATTGATATTTCTCTGGCCGACCCTTCCTGGCTCCGGCGTCAGATCGGGGTAGTTTTGCAAGAGAACTTTCTTTTTAACGGTAGTGTCCGGGATAATATTGCGATTCACCATCCGGCGGCTAGTATGACCGAAATTATGCGCGTGGCTCAAATAGCCGGGGCCCATGAGTTTATCCTTGATTTACCAGAAGGATATGAAACTATGGTCGGGGAAAAAGGAACTGGGCTCTCGGGAGGTCAACGCCAACGGGTGGCCATTGCTCGGGCGTTGCTTACTAACCCTCGGATCTTAATTTTTGATGAGGCCACCTCCGCCTTGGATTATGAATCAGAAAGGATTATTCAGAAAAATTTGAAACTGATCTGTCGTGGCCGAACCGTAATTATTATTGCCCATCGGCTATCTACCTTACGGGATGCTCATAAAATCATGGCTATTGATAAAGGAAAGTTAATTGAATATGGCACTCATGAAGAATTGTTATCCCAAAAAGGCTTATATCAGTATCTCTATAGTCAACAGGAAAGAGGGTTGTAATATCAATGGGGTTATTCAAAAAAGATCATTTAGAATATGAATTCTTACCGGAAGCCTTAGAAATCGAAGAGACTCCTGCTTCTCCCTTAGGTAGTTTAACTATCTGGATGATTGTCTGCTTGTTAGGAGTGGCCATCGGCTGGTCGTATATTGGCAAAATTGATGAAGCGGCCGTAGCTCGAGGAAAGGTAATTCCCGATGGCAAGCTGAAGGTGATTCAGCCTTTGGAGGAAGGCTTGGTAACTGCCATTCATATTAATGAAGGGCAGCGGGTGGCCGAAGGCCAGTTGTTGATTGAATTAGATTCCACCATGAAAGAAGTAGATGTGCATACCCTGGAGCAGGCCTTGATGACGGCCAAATTAGAAAAGGAATTACTTCTGGCAGAAATATCCGGCAGAAATGCCGAATCGGTTCTCCGCAAAAAGAATATGCGCCTTTCCGAATTACCGGGCGAGGTCATGGGTTTTTTGAACCAATTAAAAAAAGCGAAAGAATCCCAGCATTTTTCCCGGGAAAATACCTTTAAAACTATTGTGGCCCAGCGGGAGAATGAAATTAAAGTGGGAGAACAGTCCCTTCTAAGGTTAAATAAAAGGTCTGAACTTTTGACGCAAGAAGTAAATTCCTTAAGAACCCTTTATCAGATGCAGAGTATTTCGAAAGTGGAGCTAACCAAGAAAGAAACCGAACTTTTTACCGCCGAAAAAGAATATGAAATGCAAAAATATAACCTGGAAAAAGCCCGGGAAAAATTGAATGAAGCCTCTCAGAATTTAAATAATCTTTATAAAGAAAGAAGAACGGTTTTACTAAATCAATTGGTAGAAAAAGAAAAAAACATTACCGCAATTAAAGCGGAGCTTACTAAAGCGGAGAAAAAATATCATTTTCAAAAATTATTATCACCGGTAAATGGAACGATTCATGGTTTGACGGTGACTACCATTGGGGGGGTGGTTACTCCGGCCCAGCCGATCATGACCATTGTCCCGGAAGGAACGCCGTTAATAATTGAAGCAACCTTGTTAAATAAAGACGTGGGATTTGTCAAGAGTGGTCAGGAAGTGGAGATCAAGTTAGATACTTTTCCTTTTCAAAAATACGGTATTGTCAAAGGCAAAGTCTTAGCCGTGAGCCCGGATGCTTTTGAAGACGAAAAACTAGGGCCAGTTTATAAGATGAAATTAGCCTTAATTGCCACCCAAATTAGCTATAAAGGTAAAGCTCTGGATATCACTCCGGGAATGAGTATTACCGCCGAAATCAAAACCGGGAAACGCCGGGTAATTGATTTCTTTTTGGAACCCTTAATTAAGTATCGGGATGAGAGTTTAAAATTACGCTAGTGAGCATAAATATGGGAGTATAACTAAATGATTGCGAAGAAAATATTTCTAGTAGGTGAGTTCTAATTTTTAACTTAACTAAAAACCACAAAAGAGTAGTTAAAGCTTTGGGATTGTTAGGGCTCTTTTCTTTACTGCTAATTCAAGGTTTGATTTTTAGCCAGGCAAATGTAAATGAAGCCCCTGGGACTAAATATGTCATTGTGTTAGGGACTAGTTTGGACAAAAAGGCTTTGTCGGCGAACCTTTATTCTCGGTTGCAAAAGGCCAGCAGGTATTTGCGAACTCACCCAGAGCCTTTAGTAATTGTCACCGGGGGCCAGGGTTCTGGAGAAAGCCTCAGTGAAGCTGAGGCAATGCGACGCTTTTTGCTTAAAGAAGGCATCGCCGAGGAGCGAATCATTGTTGAGGATCAAGCAACGAGTACTTATGAAAACTTTTTATATTCGTATCGGATTCTCAAATCGAAAGAAAGTCAACTAAAAGGCATCAAGGTGATTGTGATTACCAGTGATTTTCATATGTTTCGGTCGAAGTTTTTAGCCCGCAGAGTCGGTTTTCAGCCTTTTGGCATAACCGCCCAAAGCAGAGGGTGGTTTAATTCCCTGGACTTTGGGCGGGAATACTTCGCTATCATAAAGTCTTTCTTATTCGATCACTATTAATCTTAAAAATGCTACCCTGCTACTCCTAAAAATCCGAGGAGTCGTTTTCCAAGGGGATGATACTATTAGCATCAATTACATGGGTCTGCTTTTCTTTAGTTGTTTGTATGTTAGGGGCATTGGCATGAGGTAATTCATTTTTAGTCTTAAAATTTGTGAAGCTATTGAAGGAACTATTAGTTGCTTTTGTATAATTAGCTTCCATGGAACCGCTTTTGTTTCCCAACACAAAACCAGAAAGTTTTTCCACTTGTAGAGAAAGGGAATCGGATTCGGTGGATAATTGGTCGGCAGAGGAGGCGTTTTCTTCAGCAATGCCGGCATTTTGTTGGGTAGTATTTTCAATTTGGACAATCGCTTTATTAATCTGATTAATCCCTTGCGTCTGTTCCTGACTGGCAGCCGCAATTTCGTCAATAATTTCGTTAGTCTTTTTAGTTTTAAGATGGATATCCTTTAGGGATTCACCTACTTTTTTGGAGATGCCTAAGCCCTTTTCTGATAATTGGATATTATTTTCAATAATCGAAGTGGTATCTTTGGCGGCGGCAGCACTTCTTTGGGCTAAATTGCGGACTTCCTCAGCCACAACGGCAAAACCCATCCCTGCGTCACCAGCCCGGGCGGCTTCCACTGCCGCATTGAGGGCTAAAATATTAGTTTGAAAAGCAATTTCGTCAATTACTTTAATAATCTTCCCGATTTGATCGCTTGACTTCTTGATTTCTTCCATATAGGATAACATATCTTGCATTTCATGGTTTCCTTTATCGGAAGCCGCTTTGGATTCATTTGATAATAAGGAAGCATGTTTGGTATTTTCGGTATTTTGGCTAATCATGGAAGCCGATTCTTCTAAAGTAGCTGAGATCTCTTCAATGGAAGAAGCTTGTTCGGAAGTGCCGTCGGATAATTGTTTACTGGAGTTACTAAATTGCCGCGACGATTCGATTAATTGGGAGACGGATTCATAAAGATTACGATTGATCGTATTGAGGGTCGTATTGGTGTTGCGGGTAATAATGATCGCAATGGTTATTGCTAAAGCGATTAAAATAATTGATAGGATAACAATAAATAAAAGGGTATCACCTCTCACTTTAGCAGCATTTACATGAAAATTAATGGCTTTATTTTGGGCAAAATCAATAATATTATTGATTTTGGTTTCGATGAGTTTAACATGCCGGGCCCCTTTATTTTTGGTGATAGCCGCCGCCGCTTTATTTTTGCCGACTTTAGTTAAAGTAATTACTTCATCCCGAATTACTTTCCAGTCAGTTACCGCCTTGATGGCTTCGGTAATCATTGTTTTATCCCCTAAAAAACGTTCTTTAACAATTTCAAAGGAGCTATAAATCTTTTGTTCATAATCGTCCACGATTTTTACAGCTTGGTCGATTTCGGTATTATTTTTAGCTAAAGTAACATCTTTCATGGAACGATGGATAGCAATGATATCAGAATTAATCTCTAAAATGCCGGTACTGACCGTATAAGGGTGGTTATATAGTTTTTCAGTCAAATCAGCTATATCATTGACCTTGGATAAGGAGACTAAAGCGATAATAATACTAAAAATAATAATTACCCCAAAACTAAAGTAAAGCTTATTACTAAATTTTGTGGTTTCGAACATCCAAACACGTCCTTTCGTTTTTGAGCAAGATATGAGGCCAAATCTGGCCGCCATATATATTATCGTCAAAATAATTAAGGAATTTAGGAGATAATTGATAATATTTAATAATAAATTTTAGAACAAATGTTCGATTTTGTATTGATAATTATTTTTCGGTAGGGTATAATAAAAGAAGTTTTTGAAATTCATGAAATGATTATGAAAGTAAAAAATGGAGGGATGTTAATGAGTAGTAAAGGTCAAGTAGTGGAGCAAGCAGCGCAACCAATTCTAGCAATTAGAACGCGAGCGGCGGTGGGAGATTTACCAAATGTCTTAGGTCCTGCTTATCAATCCTTAGTAGAATATCTTACCGAAATGGGAACTTATCCGGCGGGACCACCTTTTGTGGCTTATTATAACATGGATATGGCGGATCTAGATATTGCGATAGGTTTTCCGGTAGCCAAAGAACTACCGGGAAAAGATAACATGAAACCCGGAGAGATTCCAGCGGGCAAATATGCTACTTGTATGCATATTGGTCCGTATAATAAAATAGAGAATGCCTACAATTCGCTCACGGAATTTATCAAAGAACAAGACTTTACCCCAAGCGGGGTCGCCTATGAGTTTTACTTAAATGATCCGCGCACCATTCCTGAAGAGGAACTCCAAACCAAAGTAATGTTAGCCCTGGTTTGATCAAATAGCAAAAACCAACAACGAGATTTCTAGAGGAGAGCTCTCGTTGTTGGTTTACCATTTTTAATAACTAATTTTTAGCCATTTCGTCTTTGGAAATCTTTCATAAACTCGGCTAACGCTACGCAGGCTTCTTTAGGAACAGCGTTATAAGTAGAGGCACGAATTCCGCCTACGGAGCGGTGCCCTTTAAGACCAATTAAATTTTGGTTGGTGGCTTCGCTCACAAAGGCCTTTTCGAGGGCTTCATTTGCTAAAGTGAAAGTAATATTCATTAAGGAGCGGCTTGCTTTTTGAGCATGACCCTGATAAAAACCATTGCTTTCGTCAATAACAGCATAGATGTAACTCGCTTTTTCCTGATTAAGCTCGGCCATTTTAGCTAAGCCACCTTGGGCTTTTAACCATTTTAAGACTAAGTTTACCATGTAAACGGAAAAAGCAGGGGGCGTATTATATAAAGAATCATTTTTAACGTGAACCGGATATTGTAAGATAGTGGGAATATTTTGGTTGGCGGTTTCTAGTAATTCTTGCTTAATGATGACGATAGTAACCCCACTGGGGCCCGCATTCTTTTGAGCACCAGCATAAATTAGGCCGAATTTACTTGCGTCAAAGGGGCGCGAGAGAATATCACTTGACATATCCGCTACTAAAGTGTGACCGTCCAAATCGGGAAATTCTTGCCAAGCAGTGCCGTACAGGGTGTTATTAGATGTAAGATGTACATAGGCCGTCTGGGCGCTTAATTGTAGATCCTCTAAGTTAGGAATTTGCTTATAATTTGTTTCTTTTGAACTGGCCGCTATTTGGACAGCGCCAATTTGGGCAGCTTCAGCGTAGGCTTTAGCAGACCAACCGCCGGATAAAATATAAGCTGCTGTTTTTGCGGGAGTTAAAAAATTTAAGGGAACCATGGCAAATTGGGTACTTGCCCCCCCCTGCAGAAATAATACCCGATAATTATCCGGAATTTTTAATAATTCTTTGAACAGCTTTTCGGTTTCTTCATTTAAAATTAGATACTCTTTACTCCGATGGCTAATCTCCATCACCGACATGCCAATTCCCTGAAAATCTAATAATTCGGCCTGGGCTTCTTCTAGTACTGGTAAGGGTAATGCTGCTGGACCAGGGTTGAAATTATAAACTCGAGTGCTCATTTTCCATCCTCCTCAAACTAAACTTAAATAAAATATGTTTTTTCACTGTATTATTATACTACATTGTGAAGAAAGTTTCCTCTAAATTCGGTTATATTCTTTTAAAATCTTGAAGATTACTGATAGTTTCTTTTTAGTTTTTAATTTTGATCAACAGTAGTTATTATTTTCCCCTTGGCAGGTTAAATAAGTATCACCTATAATATAAAGAAAAGACTTTTTGAGAAGTAGAGAGAGGAAGAAATGGCGCTTAACTTAAATTTAAGAACTAACATTATTTACGAAGTTCACGTACGGAACTACAGTCAAGCAGGAACCTTTACGGCTTTGACTGCTGATTTAGACCGGATCAAAGCTTTAGGGGTGGATACCCTCTGGTTAATGCCGATTCATCCCATTGGCAGAGCCCTGCGGAAGGGAAACTACGGTAGTCCTTACGCTATTTTAGACTACCGGGATATTTCTTCTGATCTAGGTGATTTAAAATCTTTTCAGAAATTAGTCGCCAAAACCCATAGCCTAGGAATGAAGTTGATCTTAGATGTGGTTTTTAATCATGCGGCAATTGATTCGGTTTTGCAAGAGCTTAATCCCCATTTCTTTTTAAAAAATAGGCAGGGGGAGCTAACTCGAAAAGTTACCGACTGGACTGATGTTTATGATTTAGATTATACTGCTCCGCAATTATGGAACTATTTAATTGAAACCTTACGTTATTGGCAGCAGCAGGGAGTGGATGGCTTTCGCTGCGACGTCGCTTCGTTGGTACCAGTAGCTTTCTGGGAGAAAGCCAGGCAAGAGTTGGCCAGAGAAAGGCCGATGATCTGGCTGGCCGAGAGTCTGGAAAAAAGTTTTATTAAATCTTTAAGGCAAAGGGGCATTCAGGTAGCGGCAGACCCGGAGCTTTATCCGGCCTTTGATATTACCTATGATTATGATGGTTTTGAATATCTGAAAGGCTATTTAGCGGGAAAAAATAGTTTGCAAATGTATTTAAACCAACTTTATATTCAAGAAACCCTTTACCCCGAAGGCGCTCTAAAACTGCGTTTTTTAGAAAATCATGATAATCTTCGGGCAGCCGAGCTGTTTGGCACAAGTAGTTCTTTAAAAAATTGGACGGCTTTTTATCTTTTCCTACCCGGGCCTAGTTTGGTTTACATGGGTCAAGAATACGGTTTTAGTCATTATCCTGATTTTTTTGAAAAAGATGTGGTTCCCTGGAATGAAGGAGATAGGGAATTTCAAAATTATTTTACGAGGGTAGTGGCTTTAGCCAAAGAGATCAAAGGAGAATGTACAGACTTTCAAATCCAAGAACTTCTCCCCGGTCTAATTAGAATTGATTGGAGAAAGAAAAATTCTCAATTAACTAATAAAAATTGTTATACGATCATTATTAATCTAGAAAATCGGTTTGGAAAAAGATCATGGGAATCGCCTGTAACCGGAATAGATTTGTTAACCGGAAAAAAGCTTAGTGGAGAAAAAGAATTAACCATTTCTCGATACCCACGCATTATTCTGCAACAATAGGAGCGTGTTTTTTTTTAGATTAATTTGACTACTTCACAAAATTAACCATTTCCGTAATCCTCCTTTAATCCCTGGTCCCAATCTTTGAAGAATAATTGAGACTTAATTCTTTGTCCTTGATATCTGCTTAAAACTGTTTCTAAATAGTCTTCTGTTTTATTTGGATCGGCTTCGTAAACTATTTTACCAGTTGAAATGGCATGGTTTTGACCAGTTTATTTAAAATCCTTCTTAAAAGCTTGGGGTTCCTCAATATTCCCCTAAAGAAGGGTATCTTTTATCCCCGGATCCTTTGGTAAGCATGATTATTTTGGCTTTTTCTTGCTGTTTTAAGCCATCCTTAACCCGAATGGCGTAAATATCTTTACGGGTTTTATAAATAATCGTGCCTTCAAAGAAGATTAGTTGGCCGTCTTTTGACCAGCAGGGATAATAATGGGCGTCAGCCTTAGTATAAGGAAAAGTAACTTGCTGCCAGGCGGCGGTATAGTCCGGTTCTAATTCTACTAAGTAGATAAAGCTGCGCTTGGCCTCGGGAAGAATTGCTTCGACAGCGAGCTTACGCTCATTTGGATCAGGGTGCCAACAGAGATTTTTAACTTTACCGTTAAAAGGAATTGGCACTGCTGGGGATCCCGGTTCATTGCTTAACTCCAAATCAATAAGCTGAAGCTGGTATTTGCTATTAGTATAAGCCAGAAATCTCCCGTCAGGGCTGAGCTTGGGATTGCTTCCGGTGGTAATTGTTAAAGGTGGTTGCTCTCGGGTAGCTAAGTTGTAGAGAAGGATACTACCGGGACTAGTCCGCGTGGATTTGAAAGCTAGTAAGACTTCTTGATTGGCATTCAGGGCCAGGCTCGGTGTTTGGTCGTTTTTAGAAGCATTACAAGGGAGCTTGGTCAGGCTTTGGGTGGGTAACTCCAGCAAAAAGAGATCCGAGTCACCCTGTGGATCGGATTCAAAAATAATTGTCTGCTCACCCCTCAATTTTTGGGGTCTTTTTTCGTTAGAAGGAAGGTCGGTAAGTTGATTTTCCCCTTGGTTCGCCAGATCTAGTTGGAAAATATCCCATTGGCCATCGATTTTTTTACTAATGAGAAGTTTTTCGTTTAGAGGCAGTCTTTTGAGGGTGATGGTGTACTCATTTGTTTTACCGACAAACTTTAAGGGAATTGTTTTTGTTTCATACCAGGGATGTGTGACCATGATTTGATGAGTGCCGGGCTGAAGTTGGGCAAACAAAAATTTACCATCGGTGGTGGTAGTGATTGTCTGTGAGTCGATGGTAATGCTGGCTCCTAAAAGGGGTTCGTTGGAATAAAAATCTTTGATTTTGCCTTGAAAATCGCCGGGAGTGGGAGTGGGTAAATGCGCTTTGCTAAGGCAGCCCGACAAAAATAAGGTCAAAAGAATTAGTGCAATTAAATGAAAGAAGTTTTTTTGTGGCAAGGTTGATTCACCTACTATTTTGAAAATTTACTCTATATCTATTTTATTACTTTTTTATAAGAATTCAAGTTACATTTTTGTTAACAAATTGCTGGTGGGAAGGTGAAGTATGTAGAAATTACAGATCCAACAATTGACAATTTAAGTGTTATTAGGTATAATATTACTGCTCAAAAAAATTGAGAAATTTATTAGTATTATTGAAGGAGTAAGTAAAGATGTTTTCAAGATTAAATCCTCAAAGACCATATTCTGGAGTTGAGTCAGGAGGTAGTAACAGAACAGAGCCAAATGTAGCTCAAAATTCAGATGTAGTTTCACTAAAATTACAAGACTCTCTGATCAAAGACTATTTTCAAAAAAGTCCAACAACAGATGAAGAAACTTTTGATGCGATAATGAAAAAAAATACAGGAAATGGAAGTGAATTCCCAGGAAAACAATTATTTAAATATTTAGCTAGCCTATTAAAATTAGAGGAAAACAGCAGCGATCCAACAATAAGTCCTAGCCATGCTCATGCTCAGGAAATCCTATTACTAGAAACAATAAGAAAAATGCTTGATACTGATGCAATACAAGTACTAACTCCACAAGAATATGCAGCACAAAAGGCAGCATCATCAAAGAAGGCTCCTCCGGAATACCTAATGAAAGAATTAAATGAAGCTTCATCAATAATGAATGTGCGGTTAAAAAAACCCTCTAAAAATCCAGAAATAAAAGATATTAATATTAAAATAAAAGATTCGCAAGGAGAGAAACTTTGCTTATGTATTAATGCTAAAAAACTTTTAGAATTTAGAGATTATTTAAAAGAACAACAGCATTTTCAACCAGCACGTGAGGTGTGTAATGATTTGATAAGCAGTATTAAAACTTATCAAGATAAAACAAAAAATCACCAAAACGAATTTATTTACGATCTAGGAGCAAATCTTTTATCGATCAGTGGTCTGACAGCGGGAATAATGACCAACCCGCCGGCTGTTGTTTTTAGTACAGTAGACATCATAGTAAAATCTTTAAATTTAGTAGCTAGAGGTGTAGGTAAAAATCGAAACGACAATACTGCTAGGGATGAGCTTATCGCTAGTATAAAAAAATATGATAAAGATATTATAGATGCGGGAATGATAGCCTTATATAAATTAATGTTGGCTAACGAGAAAACAACTGGTAAAGAAGTTGCAGAAATAACTGATCCCAAAAAATATTTAACCGAAATGGGGCCTAGTGCTGCCGGGCCAAGCCGTTAAACGGCATTTTATTGAAACCTAAAAAATAACTTATCAGAAGTTTGAGAGCAGTAAATATTTTGTCCCTACCCAAAATAGCTCCCACTCAAAAAAAATCCCAGCGTTGCTGGGATTTTTTTAATGAAATATTTAAATTTAGTTTACTAACAGAAGAACTAGCAAAACTTTTCCCTGGGCAGGGAAGCCAATTTACCTCAAATAACTTAATTAGAGCCATTTTAAATAATATTTCACTAGATATTCAGCGGTTTGGATAGCGCCTTTAGCAGCACCGAGTTTAGTATTGTGGGCTAAGCAGACGTATTTAATTCCGTTTGTAAAAAGCGGATCTTTTCGTAATCTACCCACTGTGACACTCATCCCGCCACCCCGTTCCCGATCCAGGCGGGGTTGGGGCCGAAAGGGGTCGTCAGTTACTTCAATTATATTTGCTGGGGAGCTAGGGAGGTTCAGAGCGGTAAATTCCTTACCAAAAGAAGTCATTGCCGCTTTTACTTCTTCCGGGGTGCAGGGTTTTTCGGTCTCCACAAAAGTAGAAACTAAATGACCGTCAAGAACTGGCACTCGGGTACAGGTAGCCGATATTTTAAAATCAGCCGGAATAATAGTGTTACTAGTTAATTGTCCTAAAATTTTTTGGGGCTCGGTCTCTGCTTTGGGTTCTTCGCCGGCAATATAAGGAACTACATTTTCGGTCATATCCATTGCGGAAAGACCGGGGCTACGTCCGGCACCGGACATGGCCTGTAAAGAAGTCATAATTACTTGTTTGAGGCCAAAATTATCGAGAATTGGTTTTAAGGAAATGGTTAAACCGGAAATGGTACAATTTGATTTAGGAGCCACAAAGCCCTGCCACCCTCGTTTTTGTTGTTGGTGGGCCAGGAGGGCCACTTGGTCCATATTTACCCCTCCAATTAAAATTGGGGTGTCCGCTTCATAGCGAAAAGCGGAGGCAGTACTGATTACGGGTGTAGTTTGGGCATATTTGGGCTCTAATTCTTTAGCTATTTTGGCATCCATGGCTGAAAAAATGAGATCAACGCAGGTCGGGTCAAATTCAGACGCATCTTCAACCATAATATTGGCAATCTCTTCGGGCAATTCTTCGGGACACCACCAGCGGGAAGAACCGTTGCCATCTTTGAGAGCATTTTGATAAGTTTTACCAGCAGAACGCTGGGATGCTGCTAAATTAGTAATTTTAAACCAGGGATGATTTGTTAAATTGACAATAGCTTGCTGGCCCACGATACCGGTAGCGCCAACAATAGCGATCTTCAGCATAAAAAAACCTCCATTTATAATTAACTTTAAAATTAAAATATGAAAATTCAAATGAAAAATAAACTATAAACCATAAACCATAGTATTTATAGTAACATAAGCCCTATAATAGTGCAAGAATTTTTGAGACTGCTTACTTTTTAGAGTTAATATTTTGGGCGGAGGAGGTCTTCTTTCGAAAATTATTTAAATTAATTTTTTTTCGCACATAATTTCCACAAAGAATGTTAGCCAGTAGTTCGGAGATTTGTTGATCTTGAGACGCTTTTTTCATGTTAAATTTCTCCATTTATTTATTTGAAACAAGCTGGTTTTATTATCGGTAACTTTTTTTTTTTATTTAGCATTATTCTAGCTCTTTGATCATAAATTTTTTTGTTAGCTAATATTCGATAATAAAATACGTAGCAAAAAAATTATTTTATTCCCTTAGTAATGGAGGAGATTATGGTGCGATTTAGTAAAATTATTTTTTATTTTTCTTTATTTTTGTTGTTTTTGATTATATCAATTATTTTTTTTAAAAAAAAATCAATCGAGAAAATAACCTTTCGCTCCATACCAATTAAAGTTTTGAGTCAAATTGAAAAGAAAATATACCAAACTGATTTAGAAACATATTTGATTGGGGTTGTTGCCGCAGAGATGCCGGCTGAGTTTGAATTGGAGGCTCTTAAAGCTCAAGCAGTAGCTTCGCGCACCATTGCCGTTAAAAGATTAAAACGCTATGGCGGCCGGGGGAGTAAACATAATTCCCAAGTTGATTTTACGGACGATCCGGCTGATAGTCAAGCCTGGATTTCTCAAAAGGGAATGATCCGTAAATGGGGTCAAGAGAAGTACCAAAAGTATTACTCCTTAATTAAAAAAGCAGTTTTTAAAACCTATGGAATTGTAATCACTTATCAAAATAAACCAATTGATGCAGTTTTTCATTCTACTTGCGGGGTGGGAACTCTGGCTGCAGTGAAGCTCTGGAAAAACGACTTGCCTTATCTCGCCAAACAGAGTTGTGGCTTTGACACCCATTCACCGCGTTTTAAAGAAGATAAGTTTTTTACTTGGAATGAATTAGCTCGAAATTTGCAGATGAGCCCTAAAGAATTAACTTCTCTAAAAGTTTTAAATAAAGAACCTCGGGGCAGGATAAACACCTTATTAGTGGGCCAGAAACGCATGAAAGGAAGTGATTTTCGGCGGTTATTAAAGTTGAATTCCACTTGCATAACTTGGCGGATTAGCAAAAAGGGAATTTGTTTTACTACCATTGGTTATGGCCACGGGGTGGGGATGTGTCAGTACGGGGCTGATGGTATGGCCCAAAAAGGTTATAATTATCGTCAAATTCTAAAGCATTATTATCGCGGTATTGAATTCCGGCAAATAAAATATTAGATTTTTCAAGAAAGTAATTTATTTTAAGGATATAAAGTTTTTTTTTGGAAAAAATATCACCACTACTATAGATGAGGTGATATTAAAAATGTTTAGTAAAAAATGGAAAATTTATTTTCAAAATAAAAAATGGTTGCAAAGGTTAAAGCCCTATTTTTCTTTTAAATTTTGTCTTATTTATCTGCTTTCCATTAGCGTGGGCTTTTATTTTTGGGGGCCGTTTCAAGCTGATCAATTTATGAAGAGAATCCTCCCCGGGTTAGGGAAAAAACAAGTGGATGCAGTGGCGTTGCAAAAAATGCAAAAAGAGTTGTCTTTCTTAAAAAAACAGCTCTCCTATGAATTGAAAAATAAAACAAAAAGGCCGCAAAATACTTTTTCTGTAGCGGAGTTAATTGCTCCGGCTCAGGGTGAAATCCAAGGTGGTTATGAATGGGTTTTACAGGAGGGAGTCTGGCGTTTTAATCCTGAGATTGAGATTTCAGTACCAAAAGATAGAAAAATAGTGAGTATGGCCTCCGGAAAGGTTATTTTGATTGAGAAGGAAGCTGATCTAAACTTTACGGTCGGTTTGGATCATGGGGCCGGCTGG
This sequence comes from Bacillota bacterium, assembly GCA_028282485.1. GTDB lineage: Bacteria > Bacillota > UBA4882 > UBA8346 > UBA8346 > JANQHU01. The sequence continues at coordinate 5,058 of JANQHU010000293.1, read as the reverse complement.
AAGAGTTATTATGGTAATTTGGATGATTTAAAAGTAACCGAGGGGCTCGAAATCAAAAAAGGAGCGGTTTTAGGAGCAGTGAGTATTGCCAAAGAGAGTAGTCTCCAGCCGTGTTTACGTTTGAAAATTACCCATCAAAACCAACCGCAAGATCCCCGGCGCTTTTTTAATTAAGATAATCAAAAATACTCATTGTAAAGCCCACATATTCATCCTACCCTCGCAATATATATAACTAAAAACTATTGGAGGGTAGGGAGTGAAGGATTATATTCAAAAGCGAGTCATGGATTTGAGTAATTATATTGCCGAAAATAGAGCCACTGTGAGGCAGACAGCCAAGTATTTTGGAGTGAGTAAGAGTACCGTCCATAAAGATGTTACCGAAAGACTACCAGGCATTAATCGAGATCTGGCCAATGAAGTAAAACAAATTTTGGAATTAAATAAAGCGGAAAGGCATATTCGCGGTGGGGAGGCTACTAAGAAAAAATATCAAGTTCGGATGGAAATGCCTTATAAAAAAAGAAGGATGTGCCAAGAAAGTGTAGAAATACTGAAATGAAATATTTTGGAAGGGGCAAAAGCGGTGGTTTTAGGAAATTTCGTTACCGATATTGGCATAGATTTGGGGACAGCTAGTGTCTTGGTTTATGTTAAAAGTAAAGGAATTATTATTCGTGAGCCGTCGGTAGTAGCTTTAGAAAAAGGCACTAATAAAATTTTAGCTGTCGGTGAAGAAGCTCGGTGCATGTTAGGGAGGACTCCGGGGGGAATACATGCCATTCGTCCTTTAAAAGACGGAGTGATCGCTGATTATGATGTGACGGCGGCGATGCTGCAACATTTTATTGATAAGGTCTGTCCCAAACCAAGAGTCTTTAAGCCCCAGATAGTAGTTTGTGTTCCGGCGGGTGTTACTAGTGTCGAAAAAAGAGCCGTGTTAGAAGCGGCGATGGAAGCAGGAGCGAAAAAAACCTCTTTAGTAGAAGAACCAATGGCGGCAGCAATCGGCGCCGGCTTAAATATTACTGAGGCTAGTGGCAATATGGTTGTCGATATTGGGGGCGGAACTACGGATATTGCCATTATCTCCCTAGGCGGTATTGTGGTTAGCGATTCACTTCGAGTTGGCGGGGACAAGTTTGATGATGCGATCATCCGTTACATAAAAAAAATGTACAATATGATGGTGGGAGAGCGAACCTCTGAAGAAGTTAAAATTAAGATTGGTTCGGCCTATCCTGAGGGACAAGAAAAGTTTATCGAGATTCGAGGCCGGGATTTGGTAACGGGATTACCGCGTACTTTAAATATTGGTACTTCCGATGCTTTCCAGGCTTTAAGCGAATCGGTGGTAGCTATTGTCGAAGGCGTAAAATCTGTTTTAGAGAAGACGCCTCCGGAATTAGCAGCGGATATTGTGGATAAGGGAATTGTCATGACTGGAGGAGGAGCTTTGCTTTCCGGCCTCGGCAAACTCTTGGCTGAAGAAACCGGAATCCCGGTTCATTTAGCGGAAGATCCCCTTTCTTGCGTAGCCTTAGGCACGGGTAAGATTTTGGAAAATGAATCCTTAAGTAGTATACGCAGTAGTTTTGTAGTGGGAAGCCGCTCGATCTAAGAAAATAAGCAAAGAATTTTGAAGGCAGGTTTAATATCTGTCTTTTTTTATTTGTAAAAGATATTTCTAAAAGATAATATTTTTGATAAAATAGTAATTATGATTTTAGTGGAATGGTTTTTCACTCAAAGAAGGAGTGGGTTAGCCTGGTAATAAAAATTTTAAAAAGATTAGCTCCTTCGCGGATTTTAGCCTTGGGATTCGCCGGAATTATTGTTTTAGGTACTTTTTTATTAACCTTACCGGTAAGCTCCCAAACGGGGGAGCCTCTCAAGTTTTTAGATGCTCTTTTTACGGCTACTTCCGCGGTTTGTGTAACTGGATTAGTGGTGGTGGATACGGGTAGTTTTTTTAGTAATTTTGGTCAGACGGTAATTCTCTGCTTAATTCAAATTGGTGGTCTGGGGTTTATGACCATGTCCACGCTCCTTGCCATGTTTTTAGGTAAAAAGATTGGTTTAAAAGAGCGCATTTTGATTCAAGAGTCCTTAAATCAAACCACCCTTTCGGGAGTAGTACGCTTGATTCGTAAAGTTATTCTGGTGACCTTAATAGTAGAATTATTAGGGGGCTTAATTTTAAGCTTGCGTTTTTTGACGGATTTTCCGGTGGAAAAAGCATTTGCATTTGGTTTTTTTCATGCTATTTCGGCTTTTTGTAATGCTGGTTTTGATCTCTTTGGTCAAGTTTTTGGGGCCTTTACGGGAATGACTCATTATGTGGAAGATTGGACGGTCTGTTTAACCATTGGCGGGTTGGTGGTCTTAGGGGGGCTGGGATTCCCGGTAATTGTCGAATTATTAAATTTTTTGCAAAAGCGAAGGCTCTCGTTGCATACGAAGTTAGTATTGTTAACGACTATTTTTTTAATTGTTACTGGAGCAGTGCTGGTATTTATTTTTGAAGCGAAAAATGGAGCTACTTTGCAATATCTTAGTTTACCCGGAAAAATTATTGCGTCCTTTTTTCAGTCGATTATGACTCGCACGGCTGGCTTTAGTTCGTTGGAAATTGGTAATTTGCATATGGGTACCTGGTTTATTATGATTCTTTTAATGTTTGTTGGGGCTTCCCCCAGCTCTACCGGAGGCGGGATTAAGACCACTACTTTTGGCGTTATAGCCGCAACGGTTAGCGCTGCGATTAAGGGGCATCAGGATGTGGAGCTGTTTCGCAAAAGAATACCCAAGGATATTATTTATAAAGCGATTACCATTATGAGTGTCTCTTTAGCCTGGATTAGTGTGGTAACGCTGATGCTTTCTTTGATTGAAAAGCAGGATTTTATTCGGTTGTTTTTTGAAGTAATGTCGGCCTTTGGAACGATTGGTCTTTCCACGGGGATCACCACTTCCCTAACAGGATTCTCCGAGTTGTTAATAATCATTACCATGTTTATTGGCCGAGTTGGCCCGGTAACGATCATGGTGGCTCTTTCTAAAAAAGAAAGAAAAAACTCGGTGCGTTATATCGAGGAACGGATTATGATTGGTTAGTTAACTATTGATTTAATTAAGTAAGATAGAGGTGAAAGAGTAGATGGCAGTAAAACAATACGCAGTAATCGGTTTAGGGAGATTTGGTACTAGCGTGGCCCGTTCTCTCTGGAAGCTGGGGCAGGAAGTTTTGGCAATTGATATTCGTGAGGAGCGGTTGAAGTATGTTTCGGAAGAGGTTACCCATACATTATTAGCAGATACCACTGATGCCCATGTTTTAAAAAGTATTGGAATTAAAAATTTTGATGTGGTAATTGTCGCAATTGGCAGAGAAAATATTCAGGGTAACATTATGACCACCTTACTTTTGAAGGAGCAAGGAGTGCCTCATGTGGTGGTCAAAGCCTTAAACAAATTGCAAGGAAGAGTTTTAGAAAAGGTAGGGGCAGATCGAGTAGTTTATCCGGAGCGGGAGATGGGGAAACGAATGGCCCAAAATCTAGTGGCTCCCCATTTGTTAGATTATATTGAATTACCCCAAGGCTTTCAAATTGCCGAAGTATTGGCTACTAAAGAAATGTATGGCAAAGCGTTGATTGCTTTAAGCCTTCGTTCTAAGTATAATGTCAATATAATTTTAATTAAAAGAATTTCCGGAGAAGTTATTTTTTCCCCGGGTCCGGACGATAAAGTATTAATGGGAGATATTTTAGTATTGGCCGGTGAGAAGGTGGCCTTGAAAAAATTTGAACAGGAGTATGAATAGCCCATAATCCAATTTTAGAAGGAGCTTTGGAAAAAATGGAAAAAAAGAGACGCAGTTTACCCCGAACCTATACGCGCAAAATACTGCGGGCGATTCGAGAATTTGAGTTAATTGAGCCTGGAGATCGGGTGTTAGTCGGTTTTTCCGGAGGAAAAGATAGTGCTTTCTTATTGTATGCTTTATCAATTTTGCAAGAGCATCAGGTCATTGATTTTGAATTAGCCGCTTTAACCTTGGATTTAGGGTTTTTTACTCCTTTGGATCCGGAGCCTTTAGAAAGGTTTGCTAATTCTTTGGGAATCAAGCTCTTTACCATGAAGACGGAAATTGCGAAAGCGGCTTTTAGTGCCGATAATCCGGAAGGACCTTGCGCTACCTGTTCCTTCTTGCGGCGGGGCACGATGAATCGCTTTGCTAAAGAAAAGGGGTTTCAGAAAATAGCTTTAGCCCATCATCATGACGATGCGGTGGAAACCTTTTTAATGAGTATTATTTATTCCGGTCAGATCAAAACTTTCTTACCTAATACGCTTCTGGACCGAACTGGCTTGCGGGTAATTCGGCCATTAGTTTATTTTCGGGAATCAGAATTAAAAAAAGCGGCACATTTTATTGACTATCAACCGATAGGCAAGGTGTGCCCGGTGGACGGCCTGACGAAACGCGCGGAGATGAAAGAATATATCAGGAAACTTTCGCGGCAGCATAAAGGGATTTTTACTAATTTAGCTGCGGCCATGCGGGAAGGACGTCCCCAGGAGCTGTGGCCGGCGGAGTTAACTCAGGAAGAAAAACGGCGGCGCAATCTGGGCAAAGATCAATAAATTAAATTAAGGGGCGAGTGCGGATGTATGATGTGGGGGTTGATCTAGGGGGCACAAAGATCGCAGCGGGGATTGTCGATGATACCGGAAAAATAATTTACCAAAAAAGCATTCCTACGTTACGCCAGCGCGACTTTACGGCGATTATTAAAGATATGGCCGATCTGGTTTGGCAAATAATTAGGGAAAGTGGCGTGAGTCTGGAGACAGTCCGGGGAATTGGGATTGGTAGCCCGGGAGTTGTTAATTTAGAAAAGGGAGAAATTGTTTATGCTAACAATCTCAATTTTCGTCATGTACCCATATGCGCGGAATTAGCCCAATATATTAATTTACCGGTTTATTTAAATAATGATGCCAATTGTGCGGCTTTAGCCGAGAGTAAGGTGGGCGCGGCCCAAAACT
>JANQHU010000285.1 GCA_028282485.1 Bacillota bacterium | reverse complement strand
TGATGATTTAGATGGACAATTGCCTTTAATTACCCAAGTAATTATGACCACTAGCAAGTTTTTACAAGAATATTGGTTTTTAATAATCGGGTTTTTAGTTTTGGGAGTCTTTTGGTTGCTCAAAGAAATTGCTACTGCTAGAGGACGTTTTCGGCTCGATGGTTTAATGTTACGCCTGCCTTTAATCGGGAGCGTTCTGCAAAAGATTGCTACCTCCCGTTTGACCTATACCTTAAGTTTATTAAATACTAGTGGTGTCCCTCTGTTAAACAGCATTGAAATTGCCGCTCAGACAGTAGGTAATGCGGTAATGAAAGCGGCTTTAAAGGAAATTGGGCTCGCGGTAAAGCAAGGCAATACCTTTGCCGGGAGCATGCGCAGTCAAGGGATATTTCCGGTTTTAGCCGTAGAGATGATTACCGTGGGAGAAGAATCTGGCAATCTCAGTCCCATGTTAGAACAAGTAGCTAAAACCTATGAGGCCGAGGTCCGTCATGCTTTAAATCTCTTTATTTCGGTGTTAGAACCTTTAATTATCCTTTTATTAGTAGGCGGAATTGCTTTAATGGCCGCAGCTATTATTTTACCAATTATGAACATTAACCAGCTTTTGGGTTAAAGGAGTGTGCAAAATGCAGCGAAGTATGGCAAAGCAAGCAACACAAAGGGGTTTTACTTTAATTGAAATTATTGCCGTATTAGTCTTATTAGCCTTTATATTGATGATTCTCGCCCCCAATATCTTTAATCAGATGAAAAAAGGGCAGCAGAAAGCGGTGAAAATTCAAATAGAAGCCGTTAAAAATGCTTTAAATGCTTATTATTTAGATAATGCTACTTTCCCCACTACGGAGCAAGGATTACGGGCATTGCTTGAAAAACCCTCAATTCCCCCGGTTCCGGAAAACTGGGATGGGCCTTATTTAGAAGATAAAAAGGTGCCCGTTGATCCTTGGAATACCCAGCTGCGTTATCAGGTACCCGGAGTCCATAATCCGGATAAATATGATCTATATAGCTTAGGGCCGGATAAAGCCGAAGGTGGGGCTGATGTAAATGCAGATATTGGCAACTGGTAGCCAGGGCGCTGCGGGGGAAGAATCTGGGATTACTCTGATAGAATTACTAGGGGTAATTACCCTTTTAGGTTTAGTGGTGATGATCACTTATCCCAGTATTTATCTTCGGAATGAGAAGTCTTGGCTGCAGTATGTGGGCAAATTGGTGCGAGTTGATCTGACTCGGGCCAGGGAGGCGGCTTTGTTAACCAGTTCTCCCTGCCAAATCGAGTTTTTTACCACAGGATATCAATTTACCATTGAAAATAATTCGATTAAGCGGGAGTTTGCTTCTTTTGATTTTGCTTTTCAAGAAACTGAAGATCAAGCTCCGCTACAGCTAACCTTCACTCGGGAAGGTTGGGCTCAGGAGGATTTGGACTTAAAGTGGCGTACTAAACACTTTGAAGGAAAACTGATAGTCAATAATGCAGAAAACGTAGAGTGGCCGTATGAACCAAAAACAAATAATCCAGACTAAGCAACCAACAAACAAGGGTTTTACCTTACTGGAGGTAATTGCCGCCTTAATGTTTACCGGAATAACCGTCGCGGTTTTATCGGGAGCCTTTCGCTTAGCCGTTTATACCCAGAAAGAAGTCGAGGGGAGAATGACGGCGCGTCTTTTGGCACGGGGGAAATTAGCAGAGTTGGCCTGTGAAGCCGAA
>JANQHU010000284.1 GCA_028282485.1 Bacillota bacterium | reverse complement strand
CATAGCCCCCAACCCCATTTAAGTACCGCCGAAAATATTCTTTACATGCTCCGGCCGGATAGTAAATATACTAAATTAGAAGCAACCTTACTTGATCTGGCTCTAGTACTTCATGCCGAGCATGGCGGTGGTAATAATTCTTCTTTTGTAACTCATGTGGTAACCTCATCGGGGACAGATACTTATTCAGTGATTGCCGCGGCTTTAGGCTCTCTCAAAGGGCCCCGTCATGGTGGGGCGAACATTAAAGTTGTCCAAATGTTTGAGGATATTAAAAATAATTTATCCGACTGGGCTGATGATCAAGCCATTGAAGCCTATCTTACAAAAATTCTCCAAAAAGAAGTTTTTGATAAATCCGGACTCATCTACGGGATTGGGCATGCGGTCTACTCTATTTCTGATCCCCGCGCAGTCATCTTCAAAGATTACGTAGCCCAGTTAGCTCACGAAAAAGGGTTGGAAAAAGAATATTACCTTTATGATAAAGTCGAAAAAATTGCCCCTCAGGTTATTTCTAAAGTACGTAAAGTCTATAAAGGTGTAAGTGCCAATGTAGATTTTTACTCTGGTTTTGTCTACAAAATGCTGAATATTCCTCCGGAAATGTACACTCCTCTCTTTGCCATCGCCCGAATTGTTGGTTGGAGCGCCCACCGTATCGAAGAAATCGTCAATTCCGGTAAAATCATTAGGCCGGCTTATAAAAGTGTTTCCAAAAAGGGAAAATATCTTTCTCTGCCAAAAAGGGGAGAAATTACAGAAAGGACGAAGTAAGCAGTGTTATTAATTAGAATTATTTATTTTCTGCTAATTGGTTGGTGGTTGGGCATCGTTTCTAGTGGAGTGGCCTATCTCCTTTGTCTCTCAATTATTGGCCTGCCCATCGGGCTACTTATTTTTAATCGCTTACCCCGTATCTTAACTCTCAAACCGATCAACGATCAAGAAGTTCGTTTGCAGAGGGAAACGGTGACTATTCGTCAAAAAGAACTTCCTTTCATAATTCGTGCCCTTTACTTTATTTTCTTCGGATGGCATCTCACTGGTTTTTGGGTGGGAATTGCTTTATTTTTCTGTCTAACTATTCTCGGGATGCCCCTAGGGTTAATCATGTTAAATCATATCCCTTTAATCTTAACCTTAAAACTCAGATATTAATACAACAAAAAATCTTCCGTTGGTTAATTGTAACGGAAGATTTTTTATGTTCTCAAAATAATTACTTTTTCTTATTACGATCTTTATGAATATGGAGTAATTCACGTTGCCGATTAAAAATATATTTGATTAGATTTTCTCGGTTAGTGGCGGTTAATTCGTTAAATCCCACTCCGATTCCAATATCATCATCCTCAATCAGAGTTTGGATACGGGCAACCTTTCCCTCTGCTTTAAAAAGACTATCATCGGAATCTGACAAATCAATTTCACAAGTAATTTTCGAACCCTGCTCGATATCTGAATTATTCCTAATAACCGCCCAAAAACCACCTTCGGATAAATTAGTAATCGTGCCCGGATAAGTCTGATCGTGACAAGTGTAAGACATAGGCAGTAAAGTATCCACACGAAAATAACGCCTTTGAAACCCTAGTTTAACTCCAAAAGGCCTTTTTAAAATAAGTAGATTAGCTTTTTCCTCTAATTCTAAAACTCTGACCACACTTAAATACTTGGTATTACCGTTGTTAGCTAAATTAATCAAAGTAACTTCCATACCGGATGCGATATCTTTGGTTGACAATGGACTTTCAGTCTGGACTTTTATGGTGAATTCTTCTAAAGATTTGATCACCGTTTTATAGCTTACTGTTTGACCCTCACAATTAATAAAAGCAATTAAAATATGAGAATTAGTATTAAAGACTTCTTCTACAGAGACATCTTGAATTGTTTCCATTGTCAGGCTCCTTATAAAATAGTCTGGCGTATATTACAATACTAAACTATAAATATTATTATCTTAATTTAATTATATCACTATCTTTTAATTTTGACTAGTAAAATAAAATTATTATTGGAAAAAATATTTTTAATAACTTTTTTAGTTAAAAACCAGTAATAAAAGCAATAATTTCAATTAAAAATAATTAATTTTGGCATATAATTACTACTTATTTTTAAAAAATGGGGCTTTTTTCTACAGAACTCTTTCGCAGCTAAGTAATAAACAATAAAGAAAAGAAATTTTTTAAATTTGGATATTTACAAAAACCTCTTTTTAGTATATTTTATATGCTAGATGATTGTAAATATTTATTTTTGAAAGGGGCTTCTTTGAATGATTGATTTAGGATTAACTGATAATATTGCAGTAGTCACCGGGAGTGCCCGGGGACTTGGCAAGGCTATTGCCGAAAAGTTAGCTAGTGAAAAAGTAAAAGTAATAATTACTGATATTAATGAAGAACTGGCAGCCCAAACAGCAACGGAGATCGCCACCACTTATGGGATAGAGACCCTGGCTTTAAAACATGATGTCTCCTGTGAGACTTCTACTAAAGAAGTAATTAAAACGGTAATTAATACTTTTGGCAGAATCGATATTTTAGTCAATAATGCCGGGATTACCAAGGATGCCCGTTTGATGATGATGAAGCAAGAGGCTTGGGATCTAGTCCTAAAAATTAACCTCACCGGCTCTTTCCTCTGCAGTAAACTGGTTTCAAAACAAATGCTCAAACAAAACTCCGGCCGCATTATCAATATCGCTAGTGTGGTCGGAATTATGGGAAATATCGGCCAGGCTAACTATGCTGCTTCCAAAGCTGGATTAATCGGTTTAACCAAGACTACCGCCAAAGAATTAGCCGAACGGGGCATTACTGTTAATGCCATTGCCCCGGGTTATATTAATACAGAGATGACTCATGTCTTACCAGAGGATGTTACTGAAAAAATGTTAAAGATGATCCCTCTTAAAAGTTTTGGCCAGCCGGAAGATGTAGCTAATGCTGTGCTCTTCTTAGCTTCTCAGCAAGCCCGTTATATAACTGGCCAGGTCTTAAATGTGGATGGCGGCATGATAATGTAGTCTTTGAGAATTAGTAATACTTAAAAAAAGATTCGCATTCAAAAATAGTTTCTGCTATAATATTATCATATGGTGGAAACTATTTTTAATTAATATGGTTAGTGAGGTTTTGGTTCATGAAGCATCGTATCAAAAAAATGGGACCGGGAGATATTCTCGATAATACTTTTTTCATTCTCCGGGATAATTTTTGGCATTTTCAGTGGGTTAATTTTTTTGCTTTCTTACCGGCTTTGCTTGCTTTTTTAGCTATGGCTTTAATTACAGGACTTTTTATCTGGTTGGTACATATCTTAACCGGACTGACCATCAATGACTCGAAAGTATGGGAAATAATTTTTAATAATGGTTTATTAATGATCTCCGGGATCGCTGCTCTAATTCTGGTGATTATTGCCGGAATTATTTTTGTGATTTTCTTGATTAAGGGAACCATTAAATTTGTGTACGGAAATATTAAACTTTTTCACTGGGGGCTCCATAATCAAAAAATTACTACCCGTACAGAAATTTTGGCGGGTTTGAAAGGTAAGCAACTCCGTTTCTTTCTTTTTTATTTTGTGGTGGGAACTATCTTATCTATATTTCCGAGTCTCTTTAATTTTGGGTTAGTAATAAGTGAACCTGCTGCTAATAATAATCTCTCCTTAATCATGAATTTAGGTTTTTATCTGAGTTCGATTATTCAAATGATTATATCTTTTTTAATTTGTTTAGCGCCCGTAGTTCTCACTCTGGAAGATTTCGACTTTGCCAAATCAATTACCCGAGCTTTTAAAATGTTAGCCAAACATCGCTGGCGCGCTTTCGGAATTATTCTTTTAACCTATCTGTTAGGAACTATTTTTTACTATATTGCCGTGGGCTTGATAATTCTAGTGATTGTAATTCCAGTATCATTGGCTAAGCTCATAACCATTAATACTATAGGCGGTATTCTGCTATTTGGTACAATTGCTCTCATTCTGCTCGTCTGTGGTCTCATACTGACTAGTATTGTTATTTCCTATTATTTTGGCCCCTTAACTTCCCTTTATTATGATTTAAAGGTTCGGAAAGAAGGCTATGATCTCAAAATGCAAATTTCTGAAAATGAAGAAACCGAAGAAAAAAATGAAGCTCCTTTACTAAATTCTGATACTAATATAGGCAACGACTCTAACCACAGCCCGGGAGTAGAAGTTTGAAAAAATTGTTATTATTTTTTTTAATACAGATCGTAGTTTTAAATATTGTCGGAAACCAGTTAGTCTTGGCTACGGCGGTGCCAACGGTCAAAAAATCTTCGGAAATCACTGTTTACCGTCAAAAAATAAAGGCTATTCTCAAAAAAAACGAGTTTAATTATCGGGGCCAATTGCCCTGGTTAAAAGCTTTACCGGAATGGCTTCAAAATTTTTTTAAGAATCTCTGGGCACCCAAGACCCAAATAAAGATGAAAATTCCCGCCTGGGTTACCTGGTTAGGCTACCTTGCTTTACTGATTGGACTAATCTTTATTGGTTATTCCCTAAAAAATATTTTACAAAAGAATACTTTTTTAGAAAAAAAATCACCTAAATCCCACTCTCCCTTAATAAAGAGCGTAAATTATTTGGAAAAAGCAGAGCATTTTGCGGCTTCGGGGGGGCTGCGCCAGGCAATTCGTTTTCTTTATCTAGTTAGTTTAGAAAAGTTGCAACAAAAAAAACTATTACCAAATGGTTTTCAAATTACCGATCGGGATAATTTAAGGATCTTAGCCAAAAAATTCCCCCCCAACGACCCGGTGCTAAGGGCTTTTGAACACTTACTACAAATTTTCCAAGAAAAATGGTATGGGGGCCGAAGTTGTCTCACCGAAGAATATTGGTTAGCTAAAGAGTCCCTGCACCAGATTACGGAGTTTTTAAAAAATAAATGAAACCTGCTAAACAACTTTTTACCAAAATAATATTACTAACTATCTGCAGTTTAATAATTATCTTCTGGAGTTGGGCTTATCAAAATGAAAAGGCCTTAAGTTTGTATGACCCTAATAGTGATCATCCTTTCGGTTTAAAAGCATTACATCTTTTACTTCAAGAAACTGGTTGGTCTTACCAGACCACTACTTCTTTCCCCCCTGATCTGCAAAAACCCTTAGTCTTACTTTCGACTACTCTTTTATCTCCCGAAGATCAGCAACAGCTTTTAGAATGGGTTCAAAAAGGGGGCACCGTATTAGAAGTTGCTTTAAACTATCCCAATCTGGAAATTCCCGCTCCCCCAAATGACCAAAATAAAGAGAAATCCTTTCTTCATAGTGTTCATTTAACTAAATATGCTTATACTTCCAAGGTCTTTCCCTTTCAAGAACTAGTTTATCATTTGAATAATGAGACTGCCGCTACTAATAGTTTTTTTCTGGCTCCTAACCCTACTCAGGGTTTTTACGGCACTAAGCAAGGCTATTTTATTTATGTTCACAACTACGGTGCGGGAATCTTAATTGGTTTTAATAATCTCAGTGGGCTGACCAACAAACATCTTCACCAACATCCCGATAATTCAGTGGTTTTCTTAATGTTATTAAAAAAGTACTTCCCTACTCAGGAATTTCTGATCTACCAAACTTCAAATAATCCGGCGGGACCAGCTGTTCAGCAATCTGCAAATTATTATGAACAATATTTTCTGGGGGCCGGTATTCTCCTCATTGGCCTGGGCCTTTTGCTGTGGCAGTCAACCCGGCGCTTTGGTCGCAAACGCCCCTTAATCAATGCTCAAAGTCCCGTAGCCAATGAATTCGTTTTTTCTTTAGCTTATTTATTTCAAACGGCGGATGCCCGAAATTTGGTCTTAACCAATCTGTGGGAAGCCTTGCTGGAGATGATTACTAAGATCACCGACCAAACTAGACATACTCCCTTAGAAATAATCATTATGCGTCTTAATCAATTAACCGGAAAAGACTACCGACGCTTAATTATGCTTCAAGAAACTTTAAATCATCCCCAATACCGAAAAGGTTCTAAAAAACAATTTTTAGAGTTAGTTCGAGAATTAGATAATTATCGAGAGGAGTTAGCAAAATGGAAAAAATCCAATCAACATTTCATGCTATAAACAACGAAATTACCAAAGTAGTCCTCGGGCAAGAAAAAATCTTGGAACATATCTTTATCGCGATTTTAGTAGGAGGCCATCTCTTATTAGAAGGACCTCCGGGAGTGGCCAAAACCTTAATCGCTAAATCCTTAGCCAAAACCTTTCAGGCAACCTATAAAAGAGTGCAGTTTACTCCTGATTTAATGCCTTTAGACATTACGGGGACCAGTATCTTTAATTTCCAAACCCAAACCTTTCATTTTCAACCCGGGCCGATATTTACCGACTTATTACTGGCGGACGAGATTAATCGTACTCCCCCCAAGACTCAAGCAGCCCTCCTAGAAGCCATGGAAGAACGCCAGGTTAGTATCGATGGAGTAGTAAAGCCCTTATCACCTTTATTCACCACTATTGCTACCCAAAACCCCTTAGAATATGAGGGAACCTATCCTTTGCCAGAAGCGCAACTGGATCGTTTTTTATTTAAATTAATAATTACTTACCCCCAAGGAGAAGATGAACTGGCCATTTACCAGCGTTATCAAGACCAGATGGTAAACGAAGCCAGTCTCAATAAAATAATTCCCCAAGTGTCTCCGGAAACAGTCTTAGACCTGCGCCAGGCTCTAGCCGCCATCAAAGCTAGTGACGACTTAATCCGCTATGTTCTCCAAATAATTCAGGCTACCAGGGAACATCCCCTTCTCTTATTGGGAGCCAGTCCCCGGGCTGGGATCTCTCTGCTCCTGGCTGCCAAAGCTCGAGCTGCCCTGAATGGTCGAGACTATCTGATTCCTGATGATATCCAAGAGATGGCCTATCCTTTATTGCGCCACCGTCTCTTTCTAAAGCCGGAAGCCCAGGTTAATGGTAAAGATCCTGATTTTATCGTTAACAATATTTTAATAAATATCAAGGTGCCACGTTAAATGAATTTCACATGGTTATTTATCAGTATCTTTCTGGGAAGCGGAATAACGATCATCCTTCTACCGCCATGGGCCGGCTGGTTTTTGGTGCTCCTCGTTATCCTTACTTTATTATGGATTGTCGATTACCGACAAGTGCGCCAGCTACAGTTTACAGCCCAGCG
>JANQHU010000271.1 GCA_028282485.1 Bacillota bacterium | reverse complement strand
ATCTCTTAGATTTATTTTCAATTTTAATTTGTTCAATTGTACCGCCCGATTCTTTATTTTCATCATTCATAACCCTTTTTACCGATAGGTTGATATCATTGAAGTTTTCGTTATTCTTAAGTAATGCAATGAGATCGGATATTGCTGCTTTAATAGAGTCACTGGTATAAAGAGGGTTTTGCTCTGAATTCTCGATTCTTTTAGCTGAGCGATAAATAGAGAAATTCCCCCACTTGGTGGCATCTTCAATTACAACATAGGGACTCACCTTAATATAACAACTTTTTTTATACGCATCATTATCAAACGTGTGTTTCTGCTGTTCAGGTTCCTTTGCAGAAAATGCATAGGTTACTTGTTTAGCTTTTTCGTTAAAATCGTCAAAAATTAAACTATCCTCAGGAATAAAGAGATTAATCCCTGGATTAATTCTTGATACACTAAATGAATTGTGGTTTAAACCTGTAACAATTTCAGAATGTTTAATATCCTCCATCGTTAATTTAATACTAGAATTAGCTAGTTCAATTTTTATGGATGGGTTTGTACCCTGGAATTTTTTTTGTAGTGGTGTAATGAATTCTGAAAAAGCTTTTTGAACATTTTTGTCTAGAGAACTAAACTCTTTTAATTGAGCTGGATCAAAATTTTTAAGTTTTTGGTTATATATCATAGGTTTCTTATTATTTAAATCTAAATCGCCTAAAGATGGGTTTTTTTGGTGTTTGGCAGTTAATATTTTGTTTGCTGGGTCTTCTTTTTTAAAAGTTTTATTTGGAGAAAACATGTTCTTAACCTCCTGTAAATCTAAATTAACCAAATATCGTTTACTATTAATTCCATTATAACCAAAAAAAAAAAAAATACAAGCTATAACTGCCTTTTTTACAAATTGTTAACAATTAGTTAAGGTAGGTTTCGGAATTTTTTTAATTTTAACAGCAGTATTCTATTTACTTGGTAAGCATTTCTTGTTATAATTTTGGTAAAAAGTAAACTAAATGCTTTATTTGATGCTTTCTGGTAAAAAAATTAAGTGATTTCTGCTGCATTTGAATTTTATGCCCAAGTTTTTGGTATATTAGGATTAAGTATTGACGGAATATGGTTTATAAAATCGATAAAAATAAACGTGGAGCCCAATTTAGCGAGAAGATACTAGGAGATGATCTGTTTTGAAAAAGTTACCCATCAAAATTTTCTTCTATTTATTATTAATGATCATTTTTGCCTCGAGCCAGCTGGGAGCGGCCGCCACTACTCCACCCAACTCCCTGACTCCTTTTGTTAAAGAAATACTAGCCAACGGTTTGACGGTAATTGTCAAAGAAGTCCACGCGGCTCCCATTGTGGCGGTAAATCTTTTGGTGAAGACGGGTTCCAAAAATGAACTCCCCGAAGAGGCGGGCATTTCCCATTTTTTTGAACATATGCTCTTTAAGGGAACGGCCAAACGCCCCATGGGCCGGATTGCCCAGGAAATTGAAGCAGTGGGAGGGTATTTAAATGCGGCTACTTCTCTAGATACCACCAGTTACTATGTGGTGGTCCCTAGTGATTACTTATCTCTAGCTTTGGAGGTGCAAGTGGATGCGGTTTTAAACCCTTCCTTTAAAGCGAAAGAAATTAAACGGGAACGGCAAGTGATCTATGAAGAGATTCGTTTACGAGAGGATAGCCCCGAAGGTTATTTGGCGGACCAGGTTTATCAAGCCGTCTTTGCAAAAACACCTTATGCCAACGATATTTTAGGAACATTTGATTCTCTGAATAAATTGAACCGGGCGTCATTCATAACTTATCATCAGAAATATTACGCCCCCAACAATATGATTTTAACCGTAGTGGGCGATGTGGACACCACTCAGGTCTTCCAAGCGGTTAAACAGCTTTTTCAAGGAGTAGCAGCCCGCAGTCTGCCATCGACGCCTAAAATCAGAAGTCCCCGCATTCGTAAAATCAAACGATTGCAATTTCATCAAGAGGTTGATCAAACCTATATTAATATGAGCTTTATCGCTCCGGCTGCAAACAGTAAAGATCAAGCCGCCATGTCGGTAGTGGCCAACATTTTGGGCCAAGGCCGGGGCTCACGTTTGTATCAAGATTTACGGGAAGAAAAGCAACTGGTAAATAGTGTTGAAGTGGGTTATCAAAGCTTTCAAGCCATGGGGCTCTTCTCTATTTATGTGAGAACCCCGGCCCGGGACACCAAGATGATTGAGCAAAACCTTCGCCAAATTATTTCCCAGCTGACGCGCCAGGGAATTACGGAGATAGAGTTAGCCAAAGCTAAAACCATGCTTAAGAGTAATTTAGCTTATGCCGCGGAGACTAATTTGAATATTGCTACTATTTTGAGCGAGGCAGCTGCCGACGGGCGGGAGGCAATAACAAATTATCTCGCCAAGCTTAATCAATTGACCGTCAAAGAGGTGCGTAAAGTGGCGAAAAAATATTTGAAACGCAATGGTTATGTTTGGGGAGTGATTACTTCTCGGGAAGGGGCAGAGCAATGAGCAGTTATCTGAAAAAATATCATTTGTGGTTAGGGCTAATCCTGCTTATTTGCCTTAATATAGGAGGGGTAGTTAGTCACGGGGCCGAAAAATCCCTTGGTAAACCAGGCTTCTCCTATACGGCTAAGGTGCGGAAGACCATTTTAGCCAATGGTTTAACTATTTTAGTGAAACCTACCCCCGGTAATGAGGTAGTCTCCATCAAGTTGTTTTTAAAAATGGGTAATCTTTACGAACCAGTGGGAAGAGTGGGGATTTCTACTTTGATGCAACGGCTGTTGACTAAAGGGACCACCACCAGAAATGCCCAAGAAATAAGTCACCTCATTGAGTCGGCCGGCTCCCAGCTTAGTCAGGGCAGTTTGAATTATTTTGGTTATGTGGGCTTGAAGACTACCTTAGCCGGATTTGCAGAGAGTTTCCCCGTCTTTACCGATGTGATTTTGAATGCTGCTTTTCCGGAAAAGGAACTAGCAAAAGAACGCCAAATGTTACTGCAACAGATTGCCGGGATCAAAGATCATCCCGGGAGCTTGAGTTATATTAATTTTTTAAAGTTATTTTATGGTAATCACCCGTACGGGATTTCTTTAGAAAAATTAAAGCGAAGCCTGAAGAGGTTGACCCGGCAAGAATTGGTGGCTTATTATCAAAAAGTTTATGTACCGGCCAATATGGTAGTAAGTGTGGTTGGTAATCTGAAACCTCAAGTAATTATTGATAAGTTGCAAGAAAGCCTGGGCCGACTTCCGGCTAAGAGATTTTCACTGAAGCCGGTGGTGGTGAAGCAGTCTCTAAAAAAGGAGAATCAATTTTTCTATCAAAAGAAGAAGACCGAGGCTTTAGTAATGATTCTCGGTTACCCGGCCCCGGGGGTATTAAGTTCTGAGAAACCGACCATGGATCTGTTAAACTGGCTTTTAGGAAATGGGAGTAGTTCTAGGCTTTATGTAGAGTTGCGCGAGAAAAAGGGCTTAGCCTATGTGGTTAGTTCTAATTACCAGCCCTCCAGAGGGGCTTCGTATATCATGGCCTATCTGGCGACAGCGCCTCACAATTTCCCGGTGGCCTTAAAGGAAGTAGTAGCCCAATTTCGGAGCTTGGCCACTAAAAAAATAACTAGGGAGGAACTGCTTCGAGCTAAAAAAGCTACCAAAGGGGCTTATCTAATGAGCCACGAGACTAATGGGTCCCAAAGCCGTCTCTTGGGCAGATATGAGTTAATGGGGC
>JANQHU010000267.1 GCA_028282485.1 Bacillota bacterium | reverse complement strand
GGATATTACCGAACCCTATTGTCAGCAAATTAGAAGTTACTTGAAGGATGCGGCTATTGATTTACGCTATCCTTATCATTATGGAGGCTGTTACGTTTGTGTCGAAGGGCCCCGTTATGAGACTGCTGCTGAAATAAAAATGTTTAAAATGCTGGGAGGGACTGTCATTGGCATGACTGGTGTTCCCGAAGTAGTACTGGCTCGGGAGCTAGGGATTTGTTATGCCAATATGAGTATCGTTACCAATTGGGCGGCGGGTGTTACAGATCAAGGATTGGATCATAAAGAGGTCTTAAAGGGGATTGATGATAATAAAAATCGGCTCCGCACCCTGATCGCCAACGCGCTCTTAAGTATGCCGGAGGAGTTTGCTTGTCAATGTGGGATTAATAATGCCTGCGAGAAAGAAGGATGAGTTTTTTCTTAATTTTATTGGAATTATTTTAAGAAGTTTATTCAAGCTAAATAAATTAAATGTTAAATTTTTTGACCGTTAGCAAATAACGGTTTTTTTATTTGGGTAATAAGTTGGCTTTTTTATCTAGTTTTATGATAAAAAAACTAATAGCTATCCCAAGGAATATATGTCCAAACATATTGGTGAGATTAGTTCCGCTATCAATGGGATCAATTCTACCAACTTTTGACCGAAGAATAATCCCAAAAATGAATAACCAAAAAAATGAGGTTATGGCGATTCCTTTAAGTACATAGTACTTGGTACTAGTATAATAGAGCAAGAATACAATAAGAACTCCAGCTGAGCAGCCTATGATATAATCAGTGTACATTCCCACGATTACAGCAGTATAATCCTTTGTTTTGTCAATAGGGAAGTAGGCCGAGGCGGCAATATGCCAGATGTGATGTTTACTGAAATGTAAAGTAAAAGCGAGATAATTAAAGACATTTTCTATTATATTTCCTAAAAATCCCGCAATAAAACCTAAAAAGAATTTGTCATTAATCAAAATCATGTTAAATTCATGCCTTCTAAAATACTTAGGCCGAATTTAGTGATTCCTAACCAACGAAAAGGTTCGATAAAAAGATACATGGCAATTCCGGCAATTGCCCCGGCAACAGAGCCTCTAATAAATTCGTTATTTGACTCCAGCACTATTTTCTCAACTTCCTCTCCATTTTTACTTAATAATCCTAGTCTTTAATAATTATTTGAAATTTATTCATGAAGTGGTAGAAAAATTATTTAGTATTTTCTAAATTTAGTAAATTCATCGGAGATCTTTATTCTTTTCTGATTAAATAATTGCGTTCTGAGCGAAATTCATTTATAATTTAAAAAAGGCTAATTTAAGATTAGTTAATTAGATTGAGGATGGGATATAAAAAGATGCTCCGTTTTTTAACAGCAGGGGAATCACACGGACCTGCATTAACCACAATTATTGAGGGATTTCCTGCCGGGATACCTTTAGCAGCAGTTGATTTACAAAGAGATTTAACCAGAAGGCGAGGGGGTTACGGCCGCGGAGGCCGCATGAAGATCGAAGGAGATGAACCCCAGATTCTTTCTGGAGTAAGACATGGCTATACCTTAGGCTCGCCGATTACGGTACAGATTCAAAATCGGGATTGGGAACGTTGGCAAGCAGTCATGGCCATTAATCCTCTGGAAATAAACCCTGATGAAGTGACAATTGCTAGTGACGAAAGATTAACGAAAATTAATGCAGAGGTAACTAAACCAAGGCCGGGGCATGGTGATTTACCGGGAGCATTAAAGTATAATCAAAAGGATATTCGTAACATTTTGGAACGAGCTAGTGCGCGAGAGACTGCGGCCCGGGTGGCAGTGGGAGCAATTGCTCGGCAGTTTTTAAAATATTTTGGGATTGAAATTATGAGTGGTGTTTTACGCATTGGAAAAGCATCGACAACCCAGCTTCCTAATGATTTGGGCGAATATCAAGAAAATGTGGCCGCTTCGGCAGTGTCATGTCCGGATCCGGCAACCACGCCAACGATGATTGCCGAAATTGATCAAGCAAAGCAAGGGGGAGATTCCTTAGGAGGCGTGATTGAAGTCGTGGCCCAGGGAGTGCCGGTGGGGCTCGGTAGTCATGTCCATTGGGATCGTAAACTGGATGCGCGACTTAGTTTTGGTTTAATGAGTATCCCTGCCGTGAAAGCGGTGGGAATCGGTCTGGGCTTCACAGTAGGTGAGCTTTGGGGCTCGGCAGTTCACGACCCCATATATCATGATCAGCTGAAAGGTTTCTACCGCCAAACCAATAATGCGGGTGGCATTGAAGGTGGGATGAGTAACGGTGAATTAATTCGTTTAACTCTGGCGATGAAACCAATTCCTACTCTATATCAACCCTTACCAACGGTAGATTTAGTAACTAAAGAACCCAAAGAAGCCAGTGTCGAACGTTCTGATGTTTGTGCTGTTCCGGCGGCGGCGGTTGTAGCGGAAGCAGTTGTCTGCCTAAGTCTAGCAGAAGCTTTTTTGGAAAAATTTGGGGGCGACTCTTTGGTAGAGGTTCAGGCAAATTATCAAAACTATCAAAATTTGTTGAGGGAAAAATAATGAATGTAGTGATCATTGGTTTTATGGGAACTGGCAAATCAACAGTGGGAAGATTGCTTTCCCAAAAGTTAGACTATGGCTTTTTAGATACGGATCAAATGATTGCCGAAAGGGAAAATCGAAGTATCGTAGAGATTTTTGCTACAGAGGGTGAGGCTTATTTTAGGAGCTTAGAGCGTAAATTAGCTTCTGAATTAGCAAAAAAAGATAATTTAGTTATTGCCACGGGGGGCGGTTTTCCTCTAAATCGGGCTAATTTAGATATTTTGCGGGCCAAAAGTATTATTGTGGCCTTAACAGCGCCAGCCGAGATTATTTATCAGCGTAACATAAAAGATCATGAGACAAGGCGCCCTTTGTTGGAGACGGAAAACCCTTTGGAACGCATTAGTACCCTTTTGGCCGAACGGGAAAAATGTTATGCAATTGCGGATATAATTATTGATACCTCCCATAAAGCAGAGGTAGAAATCCTAAATGAAATATATAAAAAGCTTAAGTAAAGAAAAGAGAGGTTAATAATTATGGAAGAAATACGGGTTGATCTGGGAGAACGTAGTTATTCTATTTTAATCGGTGACGGAATTATTGAAGATACAGGTGAAATAATTCGTGAATGGGAGTTAGACGGTAAGGTATTAGTGGTTACTAATCCCACGGTAGCCGAATGGTATTTGAAACCTCTCACTGATTCGTTAATTGCCGCAGGATTTACTTTTAAAGTGGTGATGGTACCGGATGGCGAAGTATACAAAAATTTAGAAGAGGCCGAGAAGATTTATAATCTTTTAATTAGTAATCAGTACGATCGGAAATCGCTTTTAATCGCCTTGGGAGGTGGTGTTATCGGGGATTTAACTGGTTTTGTGGCGGCTACTTATCTGCGGGGAGTACGTTTTATCCAGATTCCTACCACTTTGCTAGCCCAAGTAGATGCCAGCGTGGGGGGGAAAGTAGCAGTAAATCATCCTCGGGGCAAAAACCTGATTGGTTCTTTTTATCAACCCTCGTTAGTGATCTCCGATGTGGGAACTTTATTAACCTTACCAGAGACAGAGCTTCACTCGGGAGTGGCTGAGGTTATCAAACACGGATTAATTATGGACGAAAATTATTTTCAATTTATTTGCGGGGAGATTCAACTGATTCGAGAAGCCAATCCCGGTATTATGACCTGGATCGTGGCTGGTTCCTGTAATATTAAATCCCGAATTGTGGAAGCAGATGAAAAAGAAAGTAGTTTAAGGGCTATTCTCAACTATGGGCATACCATCGGCCATGCTTTAGAAACCATTACTGATTACACAGGTTTTAAACATGGAGCCGCCGTGGCCGTGGGGATGATTGCCGCTGCCAAAATCGCTTGGCAATTAGAGGTTTTAAAAGATGCATCTTTAATCGACCAATTAAT
The DNA here is from genome assembly GCA_028282485.1 of Bacillota bacterium. Taxonomy (GTDB): domain Bacteria; phylum Bacillota; class UBA4882; order UBA8346; family UBA8346; genus JANQHU01. The sequence goes on along the minus strand of JANQHU010000267.1, from coordinate 6,108 downwards.
TGAGCTTTGTGGGGATTTTAATTTACCCGTCAGAATTGATGGTTTTTCGATTGAATCCATAATTGAAGCTATTTATTATGATAAAAAGATGGCTCATGGTAAGGTGAACTGGATTCTCCCCTGTGAGATTGGCAAAGTGATCATTAGTGCGGAGGTTTCGGAAAGTTTGGTGAGAGAAGTCTTAAAAGAGTTAGGGGGATCTAAATGAAACGAATTTTAGTCTTGCACGGCCCTAATTTAAACTGGTTAGGCAAACGAGAGCCGCAAGTTTATGGAAAAGAGACCTTGGAGGATTTAAATAGCCTAATTAACAATGCCGCCGCTGATTTGGATCTCCAGGTAAAAATCTTTCAGAGTAATAGTGAAGGGAGCTTAATTGATCTAATTCAAGCGGAAGCAGCCTGGGCGGAGGGCATTTTGATTAATCCCGGCGCTTATACCCATTATAGCTATGCTTTAAGAGATGCTTTGGCCGGAGTAGGATTGCCGGTAGTCGAAGTACACTTAAGCAATGTTCATGCTCGCGAAGAGTTTCGGCATCATTCGGTAATTGCTCCCATAGCCAAAGGACAGATTTGTGGGTTTGGTTTTACCAGTTACCTCTTAGGTTTGCAAGCCTTAGTCGTTTCTCCAACAATGATCAAATAAAATCTCCTCATTTGATTATTAATTCCTCTTTCTTTTTACTCCTTAGCGGAGAGTTTTAGCCACTTTTTTTTCCAACTGAATTGATCACTGGATACTTTTAAAGTTGTTACCAGAAAAAAATATTAAAATTTTGATACATATTTTTTGAAAATTTAGTACAAAAATCCATGTTTTTTTTGAATTTTATGATATAATAGATTTATCGGATCCGAAAATTTAACAGAAATTCAAAAATAATAGGCGAGGAAACTGGATTTATGAAAAAATGGATAAAAATTTTACCAACATTGCTGACGTTTAGTTTATTATTACTACTTTTGGGACAAGCCACCTATAGTTTTAGCAATTGGCAAACCTTAAAAACCAAGCATTTTACGGTTTTTTATCAAGATGATGATCGCAATATTGCTAGAGAAGTTTTAGGGATTATGGAGTATCATCGCCACCAGATTGAAAAGATTTGTGGCTATACTGATTTTAATGTTCCCATTGTCATTGATGATTACGGAACAATGGTGATGGGTTTTTCCGATCCCGTGAGCCGCACTAATCATTTGGGCAAATATGCTCCCAATGCTTCTAATTTTAATACCCCTAGTAGTTGGTGGTCTAATGTAGGAGTTCACGAATATACGCATCACTTAACGTTTTTCAATAACCGTGGTTTCATGAAAACCTTATCCAATATTTTTGGTCGCAATATTATGTTGCTGCCTAATGCCCATGTGCCCCTCTGGCTTTACGAGGGCCTTGCCGTGTATAACGAATCCCAATTATCCCCTTTTCAAGGACGGCTAAATTCTGGTCTCTTTGATGCTTATATTGCGGCCCAGGCTAAAGCAGATAAGTTACCTTCACTTTTACGGGGTAGTTATGAATTTCTTCCCTTTCGCAATGGTTATATTTACGGGAGCGAGTTTTTGGCATACTTAGCCAAAACCTATGGCGAGGAAAAAATTACCCGGTTTTTGGAGGTTAACGGTGAAAACGGCTTCAGTCTCTGGCCGATACCAGCTTGGAATATTGATAACAGTGCCCAAAAGGTTTTTGGGAAGAGTTTTCCTATGCTCTGGCAAGAATGGCAGTTATATGAGAAGGAACGTTTTCACGATTTTCAAATGGAAGGCAAGCGGTTAACCCAAACGGGGTGGCTGAAGACTTCCCTCCAAATAGCCGGAAATAAGGTCTATTTTCAAAAGACTAGCAGAAAAGAGGTCGCCCCAGATCAGCAGCAGAATTTTTATCAAATCAGCACAATTGATCTGAAAACCGGGAAGCAAAGTAATCTCCTCTCCAGTGCTGTGCCTTTTGCCCCGGTATCCATGCAGACTACTGGCGAGCAACTTTATTACGGAGTACAACTCCTCAAAACCGGGTTTGCTAATGCTTCTGGAGGCGGTAGGGGAGCTTATTGTCAACTACATCGGTATGATTTGAACTCCGGCAGAGATCAGATAATCCTCTCCGATGAAATCCGTGGCTATGGTCTTTTAAGGGATCAGCAAATAATTTATTCCGTGGATCAGAAAAAATCCTTTGGCTCGGTACTATATCAGTATGATCCCCAAACTGCCCAAAAGACGAAACTCTTTGCGACTAGCTATTTGGTTGACCGGATTATTGCTAATGAAAAATATCTGCTAGCCGTAGCTCGCACCAAAAATGATAATTTTAACATCTACGAGCTTGATCTGCGGCAGCAACAGCTAACTCCCTTATTGCCAACTCCTTTTATAACGATTAATCCTACCTTAAAAGGCGAGAAATTATTTTTTGCGGCCAATTTTGGGGAGAGAATCTCGGCTTATTGTTATGATCTCCACCATCAACAACTCTATCGTTTGACGGAAAAAGGTTATGCTGATAACCCAGTGTATGATGCCGCTACCGGAGATCTTTATTATTTAGGTTTAACCGCTGCTGGCTACGATCTTTATCGTAAACCGGCAGAGTTTCAGGAGTATTACTTGCCGGATTATGAGATGCAAGCAGAGGTTACTATTCCCGCCCCGCAGAATGTTCAGGAAGGTGGTTATGGGGATAATCTGAGTACGCTCTGGCCTCGCTCTTGGACACCGATTTTTGCCTTTGGTGAAAACAGCGAAGAGTTTGGCTTTACTTTGGAAGGAAATGATGTTGTCGGCGATTTTCCCATTTATAAAGCCACCTTTGTTTATGATCTTGAGCAAGCTCGCATTAAGACCAGTGGAATGGTTCAATCCAATTACTTTGCGCCCTTAGTATTAGCCCTGAGTTATAGTAATGTGGATGATCCGGTTACTAGTTTAAATATGGCTTATCCTTTTTATACGGGCAGATCCTCCGGGGTCCAAGGAATGCAGTTCGGGACACAGCTTGATTTTACCGCTGATTATCAGTATCCCGTCACCATCCCTTATCTACAACTAGATTTTGGCTATCCTACTCTACAAGGAAATATCAGTTTATCTACTCCTCTGGCCAAACGGCATGATAATACTTGGCGGAAAGGGTTTTACTTGCAGACTGAAGCTGATCAATATTTGTTGGAGGGCAATTTGGCTTTCAAAGCTGGTTATTATCATGATTTAGGAGCGGTAGACAGTGTCTTTCCAGCAATTCGGGGTTATGAAGAGGAATTAATGGCTCAAAAAGGTATTTTTTATAGCTTGGAATATACGAGATTGCTAACCAGTTTCAAATCCGGTTTCTGGAATCCAACCTTTTATTTTAATAATTTATATGGTAGTCTCTTTGGGGATTATGCCAAAGCTAGTACCGAGTCCAAGCAATGGGTAGTTGGAGCCAAACTAGAGGTGGATGGAAAGATTGGCCTTGCTTCGGACGGAATCCCCGTAGTCTATGGTCTACAGTATCTTTATAATAAAAAAGCTAACTCGCAAATCGGATTTTTTATTAAGTCAATCTTTTAAAGATTCTTTCCAAAAATAATTAATAATTGTTAGTAAAAGCCGAATTTTAATGAGTTCGGCTTTTATTATGCTATACAAGAGAGTTGTTTTTTGATATAATTTTTCCAGACCAGTCTAAGAAGGGTTAAAAAACAGTGATGATAGTTAAAGTGTTATCGTGAAAGGATTACTTTTTATGCAGCGGCTGCAAAAATTTCGGGAGAAATTAACTGCTTTAAATATTGAGGGAATGCTGATTGCTAATCGAGAAAACTGCCGCTATTTAAGCGGTTTTTCCGGTTCCTCCGGTATGCTTCTGGTGGGATTAGATCAAGCGGCTTACTTGATTACCGATTTTCGTTATTGGGAGCAAGCCAAACAAGAGGCGCCTGATTTTTGTCTCTTTAAACAAAAAGCTTCTCTGGGGCAGTCCCTACAAGAATTACTCCGTCAATTAGGGTGGCAACGAGTTGGTTTTGAAGCCAAAAGCACAACCTACCAAGAGTATCAAGATTTAAAAACAGCTTTTTCCGGCCAGTTAGTGGCTACTACCGAATTGGTAGAGCAAGAACGCCTGGTTAAAAGTAGCGCGGAAATTAACTGCATTAGCAAAGCCGAAGCCATTACCGGGCGGGCCTGGGAAGAGATTTTACCCTTGATTAAGCCAGGGATTAGTGAACAAGACTTGGCTTTAGAATTCGACTATCAGTTGCGGCGTAACGGTGCGGAAGGGAATGCTTTTCCCACGATTGTCGCTTTTGGGGGCCATTCGGCTTTACCCCACGCCACACCCACCAATCAGAAACTGATGGCCGGAGATCTGGTGTTAATTGATGGGGGAGGGATTTACCAAGGATATCGGGGCGATCTCACCCGTACGGTAGTTTGTGGGAAGGCTAACCAAAAGCAAAGAGAGCTTTATGATATTGTTTTAAGAGCGCAAAAGAAAGCCCTGGGTTTTTTACAGGCCGGATTAATTAGTAAAGAGGTGGACCAGGTAGCGCGAGACTTTATTACTGCTTCGGGTTACGGTGATTATTTTGGTCATAGCCTCGGCCATGGGGTGGGGTTAAATGTCCATGAAGAGCCACGTCTTTCCTCGAAAGTGATGGAGATAATTCCAAAAAATGCGGTGGTTACTGTTGAACCAGGCATTTACTTACCCGGGTTTGGCGGAGTGCGCATTGAGGATTTGGTAGTAGTTACTAATCAAGGAATAACCAACCTTACCTTTGCTGAGAAGGATATTTTGATCGAATTATAGAATACCGTACATAATTAAAAATTGGAGCGGATTGCTTTTTTAAAAATAATAATTAAAGGTACTGTGCAAACGGTTTAATAGGGAAACAGGTGTAAGTCCTGTACGGTCCCGCCACTGTGAGGGGGAGTCTTTTAACACCAAAGTCACTGAAAAAGAAGTTTTCGGGAAGACGTTAAAAGATGAGGAACCCGAGTCAGGAGACCTGCCTTTAATTCTTAAATAAACTCACACCCTACGGGAGATAGGCAGGTGATTTCCAGTGTATAATTTATATTTGCCGCCTTAACTCGTATCAATTATTTTGAGTTAAGGTTTTTCTACGTTTATTTTATTTTTGAGAATTATTTTTTAGAGGAGGAAAATGATCAGTTGCAAAAGTTATTGAAATATTGGTTATGCCCATTAATGGTTTCAATCGGTATTACTCTAATTGGAAATCCGGTGTTAGCCGCAACTAACGAGGAGTTAATCGAGATTGAGGAAGAAGTTGTAGTTACCGCCACTCGCATTTCGGCTAAAGAAAGTGAGGCGCCGGGATTTACTGAAGTTATTAATCAGCCGGAGCTTTCTACTGCAAAGGCTCAAACTCTAGCCGAAGCTTTAAGTAATCAGTATGGAGGTCTTATTTCCAGTTATGGCGGCTATGCCGGCCTGGCTAGTTTGCGAGTTGATGGGAGTGCAGCGGAGCAGACTTTAGTGCTGCTTAACGGAATCCCGGTAAATACTGGTTGCACCGGATATGGGGATATTAGTTATTTACCCGTTAGTAGTATCGAGAAGCTTGAAATCACCCATGGTCCTTTGTCGTCCCTTTATGGAGCTAATGCCTTAGGAGGAGTAGTTAATATCTTCACTGATTTAACTGGAAAGCCTACCACTATGGTCAAAGGATCTTATGGCGGTTTCCAGACTACTACGGCGGAATTAAAATTAGTCAGGCCGAAGTTTGGTCTAGTTGCCGGGGGCGGTTGGAGCACCGGACACCGGGCTAATTCGGAAACACAGCGGGAGTATTTGCTAGGCGAATATGCCTTCTGGGAAGATCAAGTTGATTATTTAAAGATGCATTTTCAGTATTATCGTAAAGCAGGAGATGTACCGGGATCCACCATTTTCCCGCTGGTAGGAGCAAGTCAGTATGAGCATAATTTTGCTTTAGATTTCAGTGGCCGGGAGAGTTTGCGTTGGGGGCTGGCCGAATATAAGCTCTACGGCCAGTCTTTAGAAAACCATTATAACTCTTTTGACCGGGACAAGCATCAAACTCAAGTTTACGGAGCAGATGTAGCTTTTCTCCTTCCCCTG
>JANQHU010000262.1 GCA_028282485.1 Bacillota bacterium | reverse complement strand
AGGGTAATAAACCCAAAAAAATTAGGACATAATAATGATAAGTAGCTACTATAAAGTTAGGATCACTAAGATCCTTAACTACCCATGAAAAATACATGGAAATTGCCAAAATAAAAGTATCTAAGACATAGAAAAGATGATTAACAGATGCTGGCAATAAATCTCTCATTAGTTACTCATTCCCATCCGCTTATTTTAACTTATTAATATATAAAGCAATATCTGTAACATTAAGTATTGTACCAATAATTCAGATTTTTGACAAGCCTTTAAAGATTACACATTTTCACATAATTAATTTACACATCCAAATATTTCCTCGTACTGGGCAACTATAGCTTCCCAGGAATAATACTCATCAATCCGCTTTTTGGCTACCAAGCCTAACTTTTGCCTCTCATTTTTACTTAAACCCTCCACCTGAAAAAGGAGCTTGGCTAAATCACCCTTCTGATCTTTATCAAAATAAAGAGCGGCCGCACCTCCCACTTCCCGATTAAAAGAAACATCTAGTAAAAGATTAACCTCTGTGGTGGCTAAAGCTTCTAGCAGAGTGGGATTAGTTCCCCCTACTTCATGACCGTGCAGATAAGCAAAAGCCTGTTGTCGAATTTGGATGAGTAACTCCGGATGATAGACTGTTCCCACGAACTTAATCCGGTGATCCCGGGAGAACCCGGTTTTTTGCTCTAATTGCTGATAAAATTTATTTTTTTCAATATTAGTAATGATTGCTAAACTCTTTTTGGTAGTTGATTTCATAAATTCCTTAATAATAACTTCAAAATTATTTTCTGGAACAAAGCGACAAACAATTAAATAATATTCATTAGCCGCTAAACCTTTGCTCCGGTACCAATTTGCTAAGGGAGAAGTAGCCTTATTACTACTATTTTGCTCCACTGCCGCTCCATAGGCAATATATTTAGTTTGGGGTTGGTACTCAACATAAGCCTGGCTAATATATTTTTCGATAGCCCGCGAATCACAGACTACTAAATCCGCATATTTAACCATTAATTTTTCGGAAAACTTCCAATAGCCCCTAATGAGGCGATTCCATTTGGCTCTTTGCCATTCGTGGCCATCGGGATTCAAATAAACTTGGGCTCCCAAAGCAGCTAGGCTTTTTTGGTAAAAAGGTAAAAAGGGTCCGATGCGACTGGCTAAAATATAGATTATACAATTGGGCCACTGATTTTGACGAATATAGGAGAGACACCGATTCAAACTTAATAGATCATAGACAACTGCTTTCGCACTCCCCAGAGAGGGAACCTTAACTCGAAAACAAGTGGCGCCCCGGTAGTCAAACTCCTCATTAATATCTCCCAGACAAGCAACGTAATACTTTAACTGGGGATCTTTTTGTCTAGTTACTAGATTATCGACAAAGGTCTCAAAGCCACCGTATTTAGCGGGAATACCTTTCGATCCAATAATAAAAACATGCTGCATTTTGAAATCTCAACGCCTCTTCTCTGTACATGGTAATTTATTTTGATTAATTTTTATTTTATCTTAATTATTACATGATTACCATCTTTTTTAGTAAATGACTTTTTTTCTCTATCAAGATCCAGTTTCATTAATTTTTGATTCTTGACTCCGGCTACTAAGATCTCGTGACAATCGGCTAATTCGGCAGAATCAATTTTCAAGCTTTTCACCTTAGCTCCTCGCGAAATATTAATAATGAAACTACCTGCAAACTTGACTCCCACCCAGCCCGTCCCTTGGATAAACTTCGCCCGGGCCACACGCTTCTCGATAACTTTTTGGTTATCCAGCACTAAAAACGTCACCAAAGTTTCTTTTTTTACTGGTTTACTGACGGAAAGCTCGATTCGGCCCCAACCCGCTTCCGGGGAAAATTGGCGGCGGGAAATCTGCGGCTGGTAATTGACTCCATTAACCTCAAACCGTCGACCTCTGCCCCCGATCTTCGTAATCTTCAGCTGGGCATTACTAAAAAACTCTAAGCGGCCAAAACCGCCCTTTTGGTTACTAATTAAAGCATAATTATCCTTATCTGCTAAAGTAGGCTTAGTCTGGACATGCCATAACAGTTTTGGAAAAAGTTTGCGGGTAAATTTGACCCGATCAACCACTAAGACTACTGGTTGACGGTGGTTTTTCAGTCGATAGACACAAAATACATCCCGCAAATACTCTTTCACATATTTCGATGAATATGCCTTAGTAGCATTGCCTCTGCTCCAGGTACCGTATTTATTAGTATAAAAATTAGTGATCCCGTCTAATTTAAACCTCCTTTTTAATTCAGCCACCGACTGGGGTTCCCGATTGCGGGTATATTGACCGTAAGTTTTAACAGAATTAGCGGCAAAGGAGAATACTAACGAATTATGGGCAATGGTTTGCGTATAATAATTTCGCCAGTGATCACTGCCGTAATAATCATAAACACCGGAATCAAGTAATAAAGGTCCTTTGTAATTAATAGCTAACGAGTTTTCATCCCGATGATGATGATTCTGGGTATAGTAAGGTGTTGATTTGAAAGTGAGCACCATTGCTTTTTTATGCCAACTATCCCGGTTGATCACAAACCCCGATCCGGAAAAATAATGGGCTAAGGGTAATTGGCGCGGTGAAGCCGCCGGGGGTAAATCTTTTTTAGTAATGAGACGAATTATTTTGAAAGGGGCCCATTGATCCTTTAAATATTTTTGAAAAAACCACTCTCCAAAAGGGCTTTTGGCATATCCAGCCGAAGCCGCTATCAGATTAATTACATCTTTATCAAATTCCCCGGGATGTAACCACCAACAATCACCGGACATAGGAAAATCAGCCTTATTATAAATTCCATACAGAAAAAAGTAAGGCGCCTCCTCATAATACTTCAAGTTCCAATACTTACCAGTAGCCGAATGCCACATTAAAGAGGCTTCCGGAGAAGTATAGCCACTACCATAACGCCAACCCATCCGATGGCCCCCACCTTTTCCCAAATAATTGAGGGCAGGCAAGTAACCATTAACCCAATTATCATATATTTTGGCAAAATAGGGTTTAATACGCTTATCTTCATAATACATAGCCAAGGTTCCGGCTAAAGCTACAATATTAGCCCAACGGGAATGCCCAGAAACATAATTTGGCTTCGAAATAAAATGATACTTCTCATCTAAGAGCTTGAGATATTCAATAATTCGGTTCGCCACTCTGGTTCGTTCCGTCGGGGTTAAAAATTTATAGAGCCAGTCATAACCTAATGCTAAGGAGTACAGGCGATTTCGCTGTGGGGTATCATCTCCGTAGTTTGCCGGAATTGCCAATAAATATTGGAGACATCTTTTAGCAAAACTAATATATTGGGGCTTCTCCGTCGTCATAGCGACAAAAAAGAACGGCATTAATACCATTTCCGGGCAATTTCCCTTAATTCTTGATTGATATTCCGTCTTCCCTTTACAAGCTCGATCCACAAAATCAACAATACGGTAAAAATCTTTGTCCCCTTTCATTCTCTGCAATTCTTTTAACCTTTTTTGATCTAAAAAAAGCCTGGGATGGCTTTTTTTAACATTAAAGGTTTTAAATTTATTAATGATAATGATTGAATAAGCATTTTCTACAAAGCCAAAAAAGAAGATTAACATGATAAGCAACATCAGGGATTTAACTAAATTTTTCATCTCAACAATCCTTTTCTGAACAAAAGCTGTTTTTAATCCTAAATTGTTATTTTCCTGCAAATTAGTTTTAAATTACTAAATAGTGAAAAAGTTAATTATAGTATAAGTGGTCAATTTTTTTCAAATGTTCCGTCATTGTAAAATTAAAATCGGCCTTTTGCAACAAATTATTTACCCTTTCTAAAAAATTT
>JANQHU010000234.1 GCA_028282485.1 Bacillota bacterium | reverse complement strand
TTTTTGCAAAATGATGATTTTTTATACTAGTCGGTTTAAGGAGGTGTAAAAAAACGGAACATTTAACCAAAAAATAACGTATTATCTTTGGCAATATCTATCTAAAAGGAGAGTCGAGATTATGAAAAAATTATTCTATCCAGGAATGGGCCTCATTTTTTTATTATCGCTCACATTGATCATAGGTGGTTGTGGTGAGCCGGGCTTTTTAAAATTACTAGGGGAGAAAAAAATAGGAGTCATTCTCACTAGTGAAAAAGGTTCAGAGGCCTACCTGGAGAATGCTTTAATCGGCTATCTGCAAAACCGAGCCAAAAATATCGAGTTTATCGGCTCATATGTTTTAGGAGGCTACATGGATGAAGCTTCTGTAAAAGAAAAATTTCATAACAAATTAGATGTCGATTACTTATTATTCACCGATCTTTCCGGAATTAGTCTCTCCAGTGATATTCGCTTTCGAGAGATTCGCAATAAGAATGAAAAGAAAAAAACCCTTGCCGAAGTAGTAAAAAGATGTTCCTTGGCCTTATCCTTTAAAGTCTTAGACTTAAAAAAAGATAACCAGATCGCTCTTTCCGGCCAAACTACAGCAGATATTCAAACCATCAGTGATTCTTTCCCAGTAGGGCGGCGGAAATACCGCCGGGGTTTATTAAAAATAGATGAAGTAGAAGAGGAACATTTAATTAAAAGGGCGATGATTAGGGCTGTCAACCGTACTAACCTTCTTTACGAGTGAAAATCGTGAACCCCGTCGTATCTCAGCGTTATCCTTCGTGGCTGCGAGTGCTCACGTATTAAATATACGCTGCGCATCTCGCCGCTCGGAACCTTGATCTACTAGGGGTTGACGATTTTCAAGAGAGGAAAAGGAAGGTGAACCCCGTCGTATCTCAGCGTTATCCTTCGTGGCTGCGAGTGCTCACGTATTAAGTATACGCTGCGCATCTCGCCGCTCGGAACCTTGATCTACTAGGGGTTGACGATTTTTGAAAGAGAAATAAGGAAGTGAACCCGTCGTATCTCAAGGTGAAATATTTTAGAAAAAGAAAGGTGTAGGTAATGAAAAAAAATAATTGGGCCAGTTGTCTGCTCTTGCTGGTGATTGGCTGTTTGTTGGTAGCTGCCGGCTGTGGTAAGCCGGGTTTTTTAAGAAAAATGGAGGATAAAAGTCTCGGAGTGGTTTTGCAAACCACCAAAGGTTCCCAAGAGGGCTTGAATTTAGAACTGGTTGATTACCTTAGTCGGCGAACTAAGCTGCAAGTAGTGGGAAGTCCGTTGTTAGGTGAAATTAATAATTCCCCAGAGACCTATACCAGATTAAAAAACGATTTAGGACTAGATTATTTGTTAGAGGTAGTTTTATCGGATATTCGCTTTGAAGAAGAAAAAAGCTTATCCGCTAGCGAAGGAATTAGTGCCAGTATTACCAATCAATGTAGTCTGATAATGGCTTACCGGGTAATTGACCTGGCAGCTCAAAAGGTGGTTTTTTTGGGCCAGAGTAGGGGGACAGCCAAAGAACAGAGTAGCTCTATTAACGCCAATTCCAGTGGGATTAGTATCAATTTTGGACAAGCCGATCAGGAGGAGTTGATTCAAGAGGCGGTGGTTAATGCTCTTTGGCGAACCAAACTCCTCTGAAAAATCGTGAACCCCGTCGTATCTCAGCGTAATCCTTCGCGGCTGCGAGTGCTCACGTATTAAATATACGCTGCGCTTCTCGCCACTCGGAACCTTGATCTACTAGGGGTTGACGATTTTTGAAAGAAAAAAGGAAGGTGAACCCCGTCGTATCTATTTTTTTGTGACATAGATATGTTTGATATGTTATAATATGGATTACATTGAGATATATTTAGAGAGAAATAATAAGGAGTAGCTGACAAAATGCGGATTTCAGTGGAATTAGTACCGAGAGAAAAGGCTTCTTTACTTAAGGAGTTGGAATTTATCACTAAAGAGTTGCGGGAAGTAGATACAATTAATATTCCTGATTTGTTACGTTTTCAGATGCGCAGTTGGGAAGGTTGTTCTTTGGTAAAAACTAAAGGAATGAAGGGTATCCCTCATTTGCGGGCCATTGACTTTGACGCCAAAACCAGTCTACCCATCGCCGCCTATTTACAAGAATTGGGCACTAGCGAAATATTAGTTATTAGCGGGGATCCACCTCAAGATATGTCGAAAAAGATTTATCCTACTTCAAGTGTGGTCTTGATTAAAAAAATTAAGCAAGAGTTACCAGGAATTAAAGCCTATGCTGCCATTGATCCTTATCGCACAAATATTAAAAAAGAGTTGCAATTAGTTGATCAAAAACTGGAGGCAGGTGCGGACGGCTTTTTTACCCAACCATTCTTTGATCGGCGTCTTCTGGAGATCTACGCCGAAAAGTTAACCAATACTCAGGTCTTTTGGGGGGTAACAGCGGTATTGACTGCCCGTTCGGCTAATTATTGGGAAACCAGAAATAATGTGGTTTTCCCTCGAGGATTTCAACCTACTTTAGCCTGGAATATTAATTTTGCGAAAGAGGTTTTAGCCTTGGTGCGGCAGCAAAAAAGTAATATTTACTTAATGCCCATTAAAACCGATGCCGAGCTTTATTTAAAGGGAGTTTTCGGAAAAAATGGTTGACAATTCGGTTTTTTTTGGTTTACAATAAATAGACTAAACAACTACATACTACCTTCAGGATTCGGTGTAATTCCGAACCGGCGGTAATCGTTTTTGTAAAAACGTAGCCCGCGAGCTGGTCTAAATACCGGCAGATTTGGTGTGATTCCAAAGCCGACAGTAGAGTCTGGATGGAAGAAGGTTCAAAAAGCTACTTTTTAGCCTGAAGGAGTCTGTCTTTTTCGAAAGATCTTTTTCAGGTTTTTATTTTTGCCAACTTTATAGGAAGCTTAGCTCGAACCGGAGGTTAGTTTCTTTTACCCTTACAAGGAGAAGCAAAATGGAAGAACGTTTTTACATGGAGCGGGCTCTGACCCTTAGTAAACAAGGAGAGTTTAGCGCTTATCCCAATCCCATGGTGGGAGCGGTAATTGTTAAAGACGGCCAGATCATCGGCGAAGGCTGGCATCGCGGGCCGGGCCACCCTCATGCCGAAGTGGAAGCCCTTCATTCTTGCCACAGGGATCCGGCGGGGGCCACCCTGTATGTAACTTTAGAACCCTGTAATCACCACGGGCGCACTCCGCCCTGTACCGAGGCCATTTTAAAGGCCGGGCTCAGTAAAGTAAAGATGGCTGTTGCCGATCCCAACCCTTGTGTCATTGGTTGTGGTGGGAGCCGTCTTCAAGCGGCGGGAGTAGTCGTGGAGAGAGGACTTTGTCGGCAGGAGGCGTTGGAACTTAATCGCAGTTTTTTTTATCATGCTTTGACCAAGCGGCCCTGGGTGATCATGAAATCGGCCGCTAGTTTGGACGGTAAAATTAATGGGGCTGCCGGAGAGACTCGTTGGATTACCGGAGAGGCCTCCCGTAAAGTTGTCCACGGCCTACGCGCTCAAGTGGGGGCTATTTTAATCGGTAGGGGGACTCTCCTTCAAGATAATCCGGCTTTAACCAATCGGTTCGAGCCCCGGGGCCAGCGGCAACCTTTGAAAGTTTTATTGGATTCCTCTCTGCAAATAAGTGAAACACAGCGCCTTGTTCAAGAAAATCCGGAAAATTTGCTGGTCTTTTGTAATCAGCAAGCCCCGGAAGTGAAGATTAACCATTTGCAGGCCTTAGGGGTGCGGGTAATTCAGCAAGCAACCGACGGGAGAATTGATTTAGTAAAAATGCTGGAGCATTTAGGCCAAAACGGGGTTCAATCTCTGTTACTGGAAGGTGGGGCTCAGATTTATGCCGCGTTTATCGAGAGTGGTTTAGTTAATGAGTACTATTTATTTTACGCTCCCATTTTTATTGGTGGGAGAGCCACCAGCCTTGTTGCTGACGGGGTAGAGATTGCTTCCCGGGGAGAGCAGCCTTTGTTAATTAAGGAAGTTACCTATCAGGGTGGGGATCTTTTAATTCGAGCCTATCAGGAGGAGCTGAGCCAATGTTTACCGGTTTAATTCGGGGTTTAGGCCAAATAGTTAGTAAAAAGCTGCTGGCTAAGGCGGCTGTATTAAGAATAAAAACCGTTTTAGCACCAGATTTACAACTAGGAGACAGTGTTGCCGTAAATGGGGTCTGTTTGACCGTGGCCCGTTTGGGAGAGACCGAGTTTCAGGCAGACGTGATGCCGGAGACCTTTCGGGGAACTAATTTAGCTTCGTTGCAGATTGGGGAACGGGTCAATCTGGAGCCGGCCTTGGCAATGCACGAGCGTCTCGGAGGGCATTTAGTCAGTGGCCATGTGGATGGAGTGGGCCGACTAGTAGAGCTCAAAAAGGAGAGCAATGCCCTCTTAGTAACGGTGGAAATCCCGACCACTTTGCTTAAATTAGCAGTGGTGAAGGGTTCGATAGCTTTAAATGGAGTTAGTTTGACGATTCAAAAAATTGAAAAAAACCTGGTAACGGTTTCGTTGATTCCCCATACTGTTGGCGAAACGACCTTTGCTTTGGCCCGTTGCCAGGACCCAATAAATCTGGAGATGGACCAATTAGCCCGTTATCTGTTTCAAGAAGAAGAAAAACCAGCCAACCGGATTACCAAGGCTTTCTTAGCGGAAAACGGCTACTTGTGAGACTGAAAAAGTATGGGGAGAGGTGAATCAATGAAAGCGATAGTTTTATTATCCGGTGGGCTTGATAGCACTACTTGCTTGGGCGCAGCCCTAGCGGAAGGCTATCAAGTCTATCCGTTAACCTTTGATTATGGCCAACGTCACTTCAAAGAGATTACGGCTATGGCGGATATAATTAAGTTTTATCATTTGCAAAACCCTTACGTCGTTAAGATTGCTAATGTGGGAGGGAGTGCTTTAACTGATGCAGCTATTGAGGTTCCGGACTACCAACCGACGGAGGAGATTCCGGTCACCTATGTCCCGGCGCGGAATCTAATCTTTTTAAGTTATGCTGCTGCCTACGGGGAAGTAGTGGGAGCAGAGCGGATTTTTATCGGGGTCAATGCGGTGGATTATAGTGGTTATCCTGATTGCCGCCCCGAGTTTATTCGGGCTTTTACCGCCGCTTTAGCGGTAGGCACCAAGAGCGGGGTTAGCAATCAAGCCTTAAAGATTGAAACACCCTTGATCAATCTCTCCAAAGCAGAAATCATCCGTTTAGCTACAAAACTAAAAGCCCCTTTACACCTAACTACCAGTTGTTATCGCGGGGGCGCCCAGGCTTGTGGTTGGTGTGATAGCTGTGTCTTAAGATTAAAGGGTTTTCGCGAGGCCGGGCTCACCGATCCCATTAGTTATGTCAGTAATAGCTAAAGTCAGCTTAGCCATGACTATCAGAGCCAAATTGTGATTAAAAATCTAAAAAAGACTATTTCAGTAGTAGAGTGGGGATGAAGCAAAATGCAATTAAATAAGATTGAAGAAGCAATTAATGATATTCGAGCCGGCAAAATGATTATTGTCGTTGATGATGAAGACCGGGAGAACGAAGGCGACCTGGTAATGGCCGCGGAGTTAGTCACTCCTGAAGCGGTCAATTTTATTGTAACAAATGCTCGGGGGCTCTTATGTACTACTTTAACAGAAATCCGGGCCAAAGAGTTGGATTTGCCCCTTATGGTTCCGGAGCGCAATACGGAGTACATGGGAACTGCTTTTACGGTTTCGGTGGACCACCGCCGGGCCACCACGGGGATCTCTGCTTTCGAGAGAGCGGACACCATTAAGGCTCTAGCTGATCCCCAGGTGGGTAAAGAAGAGTTTAACCGCCCTGGCCATATTTTCCCGCTGGTAGCTCGCCAAGGCGGCGTCTTGGTCCGCACCGGCCATACGGAAGCTTCGGTGGACCTGGCCCGCTTAGCAGGTTTGCAGCCAGTGGGGGCAATTTGTGAAATTATGAATAAAGATGGAAGTATGGCCCGGCGGGATGATTTAGAAAAATTTGCGGCCAAATATCAATTAAAGATGATTAGCGTCACCGATTTAGTAGCCTATCGCATGAACCAGGAACAATTGGTCAAGCGGGAAGCTGAAACCATTATTCCCAATAAATACGGTACTTTTAAAATGATTGGGTATGCTTCTTATAACGGTCAGGAAAGCGTTGCTTTGGTTTATGGAGAACTTCACGGTGCAGCGCCGGATAAACCGCCTTTGGTAAGAGTCCATTCCGAGTGTTTGACGGGAGATGTTTTTGGTTCCCAGCGGTGTGATTGCGGGGAGCAACTGGACCAGGCAATGCAGTTAATTACTGCCGAAGGAGCAGGCTTGATTTTATACTTACGACAAGAAGGCCGGGGGATTGGCTTGTTAAATAAGTTAAAGGCCTACCAACTCCAGGATTGCGGCTTGGATACGGTCGAAGCTAATGAGCAATTAGGTTTTCAATCTGATTTGCGGGAATATGGGATTGGGGCCCAGATTTTAAGAGATCTAGGCTTAACCAAGATCCGGCTGCTTTCCAATAATCCGCGTAAGTTTATCGGACTGAGAGGCTACGGTATTGAAATTACCGAGCGGGTCCCGCTGCAAATCCCGTCTCGGGCAACTAACCGTTTTTATTTAAAAACGAAGCAAAAAAGATTAGGACACTATTTAAAGGAGGAAGAATAATGCGCGTGTTGGAAGGAAAGTTAACTCCCCATGGAGAGTGGCAGTTTGCCTTTGTGGTCAGTCGGTTTAATAATTTTATTACGGAGCATTTATTAGAAGGGGCCATTGATGCCTTTAAACGCCACGGAATTAGCGAATCACAATTAACCACGGTTTGGGTACCGGGAGCCTTTGAAATCCCCTTTATTGCCCAAAAATTAGCTCAATCGGGAAAATACCAGGCAGTCATCTGTCTCGGAGCCGTAATTCGGGGGGCTACGCCTCATTTTGACTACGTGGCAGCCGAAGTCTCCAAAGGCGTTGCCAGTGCAGGTTTAGCTACCGGAGTACCTGTCATTTTCGGGGTCTTAACTACCGATAGTATTGAACAGGCCATCGAACGGGCTGGAACCAAATCTGGAAATAAAGGCTGGGATGCTGCCCTGGCCGCTTTGGAAATGGTGGATCTCGCTCAGCAACTATAAGAAAAAGGAAACCAGGTTCGGGAGACTAACCCAGCCATTCCACCCGGACCTGGCCTCTATAATTCCGTAGGTTGTTGATCCCAATTAGAGAGTAGTCCACAAAGCCAAGCCAAGGCGTGGTGGCGTTCGATAGCAATAGAACTGAGGGTATGGTATTCCTTTTGGGTTAAATCCCGGTAGGCTTTGTTATAGGCCGGAAAATCGTCAGCCAAAGGGGCTTCGTTCATCCCGGCCTGAAACCCTTTTTCCGCCGAGATTTTAATTAGCTGCTCGAAAGTATAGCCTGAGGGCGGTGGAATCTCATCGGCGATGAACCGATTAGTTTTAGAACGCCAGAGCCAATGTTTGGCTGTATCTTTAGCTTTGGTTATTTCTTCGCTGGAGCGCAGTTTGATCCGCCGCGCAATTCGATTAC
This sequence comes from Bacillota bacterium, assembly GCA_028282485.1. GTDB lineage: Bacteria > Bacillota > UBA4882 > UBA8346 > UBA8346 > JANQHU01. The sequence goes on along the minus strand of JANQHU010000234.1, from coordinate 1,884 downwards.
TCGGTTTTAATAAACGGCTATTTTTTAATATTTCGGCTTTATTAAACTTTTCGTCATATTTGGGAATCTGGGTAATTAAGGATAAGGCCCACAAGAAAATTCCTAAACTTTCGGCCCGCCAACTGGCATTAATTAGATCCCGCCGGGTCCAGGTGCCGATCTCTTTCGAAAAAAGCTGCTTCTCTTCGTTGGACTGCCAGATAAAGAGTTCCTCCTGAAAAAGCCAATCATTAATCTTTTGAGCGGCTTCGGCATAATATGCTTTCATAGTGGGGACCACATTTTCCTGGTATTGATACTCATAGTCGGTGCGCATAATTAAAGCGCGGACACAAGCGACCCGGCGAATAATCTCCTTTTCCGTCGGTGGGGTTAAGGCAGGTGCTTCTTGAGCAGCCGGTTTCGGTTTGCGATCTTTAATATTAATTACATAGAGAATTAGTGTAATTAAAATACTGACAATGAGAAGATCCTTCATACGAAATGTCTCCTCTTTTGGTTAATTTTTTATTTCATTTGTAACGCCGCCATCCCCCAGAGGGAGTGCCTTTTTTGTTGCTGCGGCGATTTTTATAGTAATAAATATAAATACTAATTATGATAAAAAGGAGGATTAACAAAAAGTCAAGCATTTACAGCAAATCTCCTTTAGCATTCAAGCAATATTTGGCCTTTCTGTTAATTTATTTCGGTCTATTGCAAAAAAGAATTAGTATTTTTAACAGATTATTTGAGATCCAGGCTAATATCCAAGGCTTTGACGGAATGAGTTAGAGAACCGCAGGAAATCAGATCCACTCCCGTTTTAGCAATGGCGACAATGTTATGCTCATCAATTTTACCGGAAGCTTCGACAATGGCTTGCTTCCCAATCAGGTTCACCATTTGAGTAAGCAGGTCTGGAGACATATTGTCCAACATAATAATATCCGCCCCAGCGGCTAAAGCTTCCTGTACTTGTTCACCCGTCTCTGTTTCTACTTCTATTTTCATCGTGTGGGGAATGGCCGTGCGAGCCCGCCGAACGGCTTCAGTAATCGAGCCGCACGCCGCAATATGGTTATCCTTAATTAACACGGCGTCTCCTAAAGAAAAGCGGTGATTGGTCCCTCCTCCTTGAGTAACCGCGTATTTTTCCAGCATTCGTAAGCCTGGGGTAGTTTTGCGGGTGTCCACAATTTTGGCCGGATAATCTTTGATTAGGGTTCCCAGCCGAAAGGTCTTGGTGGCAATGCCGGAAAGCCGTTGCAAAAAGTTTAAGGCCACCCGTTCCCCTGTTAAGATTTCTTGCACCGGACCCTGAATCTCGGCTAGGAAATCACCTTGGTGGAGTCCTGCACCCTCGGTTTTAATTGCTGTGACTTTAATAGCTGGATTAAGCTGTGCAAAGACTTCTTGCATTACCGGAAGTCCGGCCAGGATCCCCTCTTCTTTAGCCAGAAAGACCCCGGCGGTCCATTGGTTTTGATCAAAAATCGCTGCTGTAGTAATATCCCCGAACTGGAGATCTTCATTGAGAGCTTGTCGGACTACTGCTTGTAATAGTAAATAATTCATTATAATACCTCCATTTTGCCCTGGGTAAATAAAATATGTTTTCGCCAAGCCGAATCAGGTTGGGGGAAATCGGCGCGAAAATGACCGCCTCGACTTTCCTTTCGGGCTAAAGCGGCTTTCGTAATTAGTAAGGTTAACTGATACATCCCTTGCAAGGCTAAATAATCCGGACTTAAGTCGGTTACCACTTTCGGGGTCGGCTGTTTGAGCTTAGTTAATTGAGCCAAGGCCGCCTCCAGGCCGGATTGCTCCCGAATGATGCCTAGATACTGACCGCAGATCTCCTGAAGTCGCCGGAGATCTGCGGTTTTAGTGGCCGAAGCAGTA
>JANQHU010000167.1 GCA_028282485.1 Bacillota bacterium | reverse complement strand
AAAACCTTTCCTAAGATTCTTTTGATATTTAGTTAATAATTCTCGGCCACACTCCAATTTATTAACAATTTCTTCGTTTCTTTTGATTTTGATTTCCTTATCAATGTATTTTAATAATTCGGGAATATTAACCCCGGTGACATCCATCGTACGACAAGCCGCAAAAGTATCAAAACTCATTGTATAGGCTTCTAAAAAGTCTTTCAAATATTGAGTACTACCTTCTTTTAATAACTTCACTCCAATTTTGGCAAAAAAATCCCTTGTTTTTCGTGATTTCGCCGTCCACCTGGCTTCTTCCAAGAATAAATCCCGCACTAAATTTAAGGGTGCTGCTACTTTTTTTTCTAATAAGTAGTTGGCAATATTCTGTCGAAAATCCTGGTTTAGGTCAGTGAGCTTTTGATTGTCCCAGTAAAAACTAATCGCCGTCAAACTACTCTGGTTATATTTTTGAATAAAAGTTAAACAATTATCCAAGTCCATCAACTCCATTTAACAATTAGTTTTGTATAGAAGTTATTCCACCCTACATTCTACCATTAAATTACTACTATGGCTAGCATTATTTTTATTAATCTTAATATTTTTTTCTTTTTACTCGAATCGTTGGTTTTATTTTACCATATTTATTTTTAAAAATGCTAGCCAAAAATGGTGAATAATTATTGAGGAGTATTAATATTCTCGATTAGAAAAGCTGCTTTTAAGGGTTTGTCAATCCGCTCCTCCAGAAACTTTAATAAAAAATTTTTTAAAAACAGCTGGCTTGGGGGAGCAATCCCCACCGAATCTAATTTTCGCAAATCGGTAACTAAAAGCCTCTTTAATTTATTTAAATCTTGTTTACTAATCAGGCAGCAATGAGGATGCTTTTTGCCACAGCTGGGACAGACTACTCCTCCTTCTGCTGCCGAAATGTATAAAGCATCAACTTTAATTTCTCCGTGACAAGCGACACATGCTTCCAGTTCCGGCAGATATCCTAAAATATCCAATAACCGGATTTGAAAGGCCAGATTTAAAACCTCCGGCTCCTTAGTCTTTTCTAAAACTATAAAAGCCGCTAATAAAAAGCGTAAGGGAGCCAAGGCTTCTTGGCCTTCCGGCAAAAAGGCATCCATAATCTCTACCCATAAGCTAGCATAAGCAAATCGCGTTAAATCTTCCCGCAAGCCTTGGAAAGAATAAACAACCTCTCCTTGACTGAGAGTGGCGAGATTTTTGCCGGGATAGAGTAAGACTTCTAAATAATTAAAGGGTTCGGTGCTTCCTAAAAAACGACTACGCGGCCGTCGCGCCCCTTTGACAATTACCCCTTGTTTCCCGATTTCTTCCCCCAGTAAGACTAACTTGCGGTCGGCCTCGCCAAAGTTTTGACTCTTTAAAACCAAGGCTTTTACCCGGTGCATACTCATTAGTTAGGGCTCCGACCGGAGGGCGGGTTCGGCAGCTTTTGCTCTCGATAATAGCGTTCTTTTTCACTATAAATGCAACCGCAATATTTCTGGCGGTAGAGATCATACTCTTTGGCTTGGGCCTGGCTCTGGCGAAAGCCCGAACGAAAATCTGGATCTTGAAACTGCAACCCGTAGTCCTTTGCTAATTGATGGCCCATTTCTAAAATCAACTCCCGATTCTGGTAAGGGCTAATTAGTAAAGTAGTGCTAAAACTGGCCAAACTTAATTCTCGGGCCTTGGCAGCAGTCTTCGCCAAACGTACTCGGTAACAATAGATACATCTTTGGGCGGGGTCTATCGCTACTTCTTTCAAAAACTCTTCTAAATCATAACCCGGTTCAATAATTGCTTCCAAATTCCGCAGCTGGGCTAGCTTTTTAAAACTTTCCCGGCGGGACTTTTGTTCCAAATAAGGGTGGATATTGGGATTATAAAAGTAGAGTCGTGGTTTTATCCCCTGCTTGCTTAATTCTGCTGTCGGATAACAGGCACAAGGCCCACAACAAGTGTGTAGTAACACTCTTTAACCCTCCTCTCCAAACAAGCCATCCTGATTAACTACCGCGCATTTAGCAAAAGGTCGCTTCAGATGCTCGTAAGCCAGCCGGGTCGCCGTGCGTCCCCGGGGGGTGCGGTTAATAAAGCCAACCTGCAGTAAATAGGGTTCGTAAACATCTTCAATGGTTTCCGCTTCTTCACCAATAGAGGCGGCAATGGTCTCCAACCCCACGGGACCACCGTCAAACTTATCAATAATCGTTAAGAGAAAGATTCGGTCAATCCGGTCCAAGCCACTCTCATCCACCTCCAGGAGATTTAAAGCCAGATCCGCGACGGGTTTGGTGATAACTCCTTCAGCTTTCACCTCAGCATAATCCCGCACTCTCTTTAATAAACGATTGGCAATTCGAGGAGTTCCCCGGGAACGCCCGGCAATCTCCTGGGCTCCTAAAGCCTCAATTTTGATCCCCATCAACCCGGCCGAACGGCTGACAATCTGTTGCAAGGCCGCCTGATCATAAAAATCAAGCCGGTTAATAATCCCAAAGCGATCCCGTAACGGTGCTGTTAATGCTCCGGCCCGGGTAGTAGCTCCCACTAAAGTAAAACGAGGCAGGTCAATTCTGACCGAGCGGGCACTAGGGCCCTTGCCGATCATAATATCTAAAGCAAAATCCTCCATGGCCGGATATAAAATCTCTTCCACACTCCGATTTAACCGGTGAATCTCATCAATAAATAAAACATCCCCCGGTTCTAAATTGGTTAAAATCGCGGCCAAATCCCCCGGACGTTCCACCGCCGGTCCGGAAGTCATCCGAATACTAACTCCCAGCTCATTAGCAATAATATGGGATAAGGAAGTCTTTCCCAGTCCCGGCGGCCCGTAAAGCAATACGTGATCCAGTGCTTCCCGGCGGGATTTGGCCGCGGTAATAAAGATAGCCATCTTTTCTTTAACCCGTTCCTGACCAATGTACTCACTTAATCCCTTGGGCCTTAGATTAATCTCATTTTCCAGATCCTCACCCTGTTTGAGAGCAGTGATAATGCGTTCTTCATCCATGCTGTTTCAATCACTTTCTATCTGATTTCTTTAATGCTTTTCGAACAATTTCCGGAGTCGTTAAGTTCCCATTTTCATTCACTAAATTATCCACCAGACGAGTGGCTTCTTTCACCGGATAACCCAAGGCCATTAAGGCATCCACCGCATCACTTAGCTGGTTGCTGTCAGCTAAACTCACCTGGGAGCTATTATTTTCAGCATCGCTAATTCCAATAATTTGGGATAGTTTCCCTTTAAGCTCTAACACCAATCTTTGGGCTGTTTTTAAACCAATACCCGGAATTTTAGTTAATAGTTGATGCTCTCCCCGAGCAATGGCGTTGCTGAAATCCTGACTAGACATGTATCCTAAGATTCCTAAAGCCAACTTTGGCCCCACTCCGGAGACATTAATAATTTTTTCGAAGACACTTTTCTCCTGCTGATTTAAAAAACCATATAAGCCCACAAAATCTTCGCGCAGATAATAATGAGTAAATATTGTTACTAATTCAGTCTTATGACTTAAGGTTTCTAAAGCCGATAAAGGCATCATCACCAAATAACCGACTCCATTGACATTAATAACACAGCTTTCGCCGCTAACACTATCTATTTTACCAGTTAAAGTCGCGATCATCCTATCCCTCTTTAATAATTTTTTTAACTCGACCTCAAACTAAGGACCGACGGTTTAGCTTGTGAGAATGAGCGTGACAAATAGCAATCGCTAAGGCATCCGCCGCATCGTCAGGCTTGGGAATCTCTCCTAGGCATAACAAGATGCGGACCATCTCTTGTACTTGCAGCTTTTCGGCCCGGCCATAACCCACCACCGAGACTTTTACCTGTAATGGGGTATATTCCACAACGGGCAGCCCGGCTAAGCTAGCGGCTAACAGAATTACCCCCCGCGCCTGCCCTACTGCCAGAGCTGTTCGGGTGTTTTTATTGAAAAACAATTCTTCAACAGCCATTATCTCCGGACGATATTTCTGAATAATTGCGGTAACCGCTTCAAAGATTTTGGTTAAGCGTAAGGCTAAATCTGCTTTGGCCTCGGTGCGAATTACCCCAAAACCAATGCGTTTCAAGTGATGGCCCTCTTGGGCCACAATCCCGTAACCAGTAATGGCTGTGCCCGGATCAATTCCTAAGATAAGCATCTATCCTCCTAGACTAATTTTAGTCTCTTCAAGAGTCTCACTAACCAGGTATCCCGAAGGCTAATGGCTCCCACCGGGCAAAGCTCCTGACAACAACAACACTGAATACAACTACCTTCACAAATCGCCACTCCCTCGTGAATCCGAATTGCCTGAGCCGGACATTTGGCAGCACATTTACCACATTTAATACATTTAGGGTGATCAACTACTAATTTACTTTTAAGGAAAAACTTAACTAACCGACTTGAAAATCGATTCCGACTAAAAAAGATACTTAGTCCGGCTAACGAGGGAATCTCAAAGTCGGTAATTCGCCAAGCAGTTAGCTGCTCTCCGTAAATCTTAATCTCCCGGAGTTCTGCCCCCCTTAAGCCCATCTGCTGGGCCGTTTTAAAAAGCGGAAAGTCGGTGGGTCTTTTTTGAATTACTTCTAAGATAACTCGATCCAAAGCTACAGGATCAACTCCAGCCGCTAAAATATTGAGAGGCCGGGCTCGGCCGTGGGTAGGACCATTCCCATCCATTCCCACAATTCCGTCAATAATATTTAAAGTAGGATTAACTGTTAAGGCGATTTCAATTAACAACCTAGCAAAAGAGTCAAAATCCCGTCCCGAATTATAATGGCTCTGGGTTTTAGCCGTACCCACCACACAACCGAATAAGTTTTTGGTGGCCAGGGTAACACCCATCTGCCCGTGGGCTTTTAATTTTGCCAGATTAACGACTCGATCAAAAGCATTGATCTCTTGTGCCAAATGGTAATTTCGGTAATAACGTTCAAACTCGCCACTCCGGTTTAAACTCTTCCCCGCTTGGTGAAATTCGATAATTTCCACTCCTAATTTTTGTAAAGAATCTACCAGATTCATTTTACGCAGCACGCTTTCGGCTGACCCAATGCCGGGACTATCCCCGAGTCCTACTCGACAGCCTAAATCCTTTAATAACTCAGCAATACTTAGAATCACCGCCGGATGAGTTAAGGCCCCGCTCTCCACAGGTAAAGGAATCACTAAATTAGGCTTAAGTAATACCCGATCCCCTCTTTTGCAAAAGGCCTCCAGTCCTCCGAGTGGGGCCAACAACTTGATTAAGGTTTCTTTCAAACCTTGATCGTAAGAATCAGCTTTTAACAAAGAGACTTCCATTGGTTCCATTTGGCAATTTACCTCGAAATAATAATTTCTATAACAACTAAATTAAAAGAGTATTTCCCTTTTAAGCATTAAAAAACCTGCCGCGGCAGGTTTATTTTTTCTTATAATCACTTAACAAAGACCAGACCTCCGGATCCTCGCCGCCGAGCCGCCAAAAAGTAATTCCTTTGACCACATCCGGATAATCTTTGATAATCAACAACCGTTCCTGCTGGGTTAAGGCGTCCTGATAATAAACTATATGTTTCTGCCCGTCTTCCAGATACTCAAAATGGACTTCCGCATTCTGATAATAAGTCGCACAGTGGGATGCCGTATGAGGGATACTGCTGCGGCTTAAGTTACTAATTTTTTTGTT
>JANQHU010000153.1 GCA_028282485.1 Bacillota bacterium | reverse complement strand
AGTGGGAGCTGAAAATTGAGGCCTAGTCTGATCACTCCAGCCCGGTGGGTTAATTATCTCGGGATCGAATATTAAGCTCCGCGAACCATTGGCTGCTAGGCCGCGGGAATATGGGTCTGGTGTTTGCAAAATTTGGTCATTTTGAACTACTTCATAAAGATAGTACTTACCATTAAGATCCCCGGTAATCTTTCCATACCAAGTACCTTGAATATCTTTTGTCAATTGATAACGCTGAGCTTCATTAGCGGTGGGAGAATCATAGAGTAAAATCTTAACTTCACTAAGTCCCGGAGCCCAGACGCGAAATTTGGTCTCTTGATTACTATAAGTAAAACCTAAATCATTTCCGGTATAACAAAAATCTTCCCCGGAAAAAAATTTATAGCGATTTATTTCCCGACTAGTGTTATTAGCATATTTAATCCAATAACGGCAATGAAAGCAGACACTCTCTTTTAAATGTAAAATGAACTGCCGTTCGTTTAAAATCCACACATTACCAATAATGACTTCCTTTTGCTGTTCATCATAAATTTGAAAACCATGAACATTATTCGGCGGTACCTGTGGAACTACCGCAAAAGTAACTTCGACTTCTTTGGTATTAATAAACCAAGCTCCGATAATTTCAGAAGTATAATTACTAATAACATATCACCCTATCATCGTAAATTTATTAAACCAATTAAACTCATTTAAAACTTTTCTCACTAACTATTATAATTCCTCCTTCAAAAATAATTATTATAACTATTTTTACTATAAATATCCTTAAATTCAATAAATTAGAATAAAATATTCATTAAGACTACTTAAAAGATAATTCCAACCAATATTATTAAACTGTTTTTTAAAAACAATTTACTTTATATTTCTAGTAAAAAAATTTAATTATTGCTACTTTGGCAAGCCAAATTTTTAAAAACTTCCAATAAATTACATAAAATGCATCTATTTAACTTATTTGCGTCTTTATTACTAAAAACAACGGATTATTTAGGTTTACACTCTCTTCATTAAATGCTATAATAAATATGTTAGAAATTATATCGGTATCATCAGCATATTTCATAAGACCTTATTATATATTTAGAAAGGAGAATAAAGAGTGAATATCGCCTTTTTTCTCTTACCTAAAAGTGAAGTAATCTATCTTCCTTTACAATGCACGATGCGACAAGCTCTCGAAAAAATGGAATATCATCGCTATACGGCTGTTCCTTTAATTAACCAACAAGGAAAATATATTGGTACCATTACTGAAGGTGACTTATTGTGGAAATTAAAGGATTCACCAGGTTTGACGTTTGAAGGAACTGAAAAGGTTCCCTTAAAAGATGTTCCCCGTCGTTTTGACAACACACCGGTAAGAGTTCATGCCGAAGTGGAAGATCTTTTCTCCTTAGCTATTATTCAAAATTTTGTTCCTGTAATTGATGATAGCAATACCTTTATTGGCATTATCAGACGGCGCGACATTATGGAGTATTTTGCTAAAATATACTTAAAAAATAATTTTAATCAATTAAAAAATTTAGAAATTAGTTAAGGAAGTACAGTGCAGTTAAAATATTTGTAATATAAAATTTTTATTAAAAGGCGTTGTTGAAACGTCTTTTTAATTATGTTCAATAATACTACTTTATAAATATGTTAAATTTCTGAAAACGGTGTTTCCTAAAACTATAAAAAGCAAAAGTATCTAACTTTTTTAAGAGTTAGATACTTTTGTTGCGATATTTTTCTTTTAAACTTAATCCATAATCATGCTTTACTTAATTCGACGCCATCATTCTGGGGTTTTTCTCCGAGCATTTCAATAAATTCGTTGGCTTCAATAGTCTCTTTTTCTAATAAAGCATGGGCTACTTTATCCAACAACTCTCGCTTTTCATTAACAATTACTTTCGCTTTTTCAAATGCATTATCCATAATTTGCTTTAATTCCATGTCTATTGACGCCGCCGTCTCTTCACTATAATTACGATCTCTAGAGATATCTCTTCCTAAAAATACTTGGTCTTCATGCCCGTGACCAAAGGTCATATAACCCAATTTATCACTCATCCCATATTCCGTAATCATTTTTCTAACCAGATGAGTTGCTCTTTCCAGATCATTTCTCGCTCCGGTACTAATTTCTCCCAAAGCAATCAATTCCGCCGCTCGGCCTCCTAAAAACATAACGATATCTTCTAATAACTCCGTTCGAGTTTGATAATGTTTATCCTCAACCGGTAGTGCTAAAGTATATCCTCCAGCTCTTCCCCGTGGAATAATCGATATTTTATGAATTGGATCTACTGTCGGCAAAAAATGCCCTACTAAAGCATGACCAGCCTCATGAAAAGCAGTTAATTCTTTCTCTTTTTGATTCATTATGCGGCTCTTCTTTTCCGGACCAGCAATGACTCTTTCAATAGACTCCTCACATTCATCCATAAAAATCTTCTTTTTATTACGGCGGGCCGCAAGTAAAGCGGCTTCATTTAACATATTTGACAAATCAGCACCAGTAAACATGGGGGTTCTCCGGGCTATTACCATGAGATCCACTTCCGGGGCTAAGGGTTTCCCTTTAGCATGAACCTTTAGAATTTCCTCTCGCCCCTTAATATCAGGAATATCCATCACCACTTGTCGGTCAAAACGACCCGGTCTTAAAAGAGCCGGATCCAAAACATCCGGTCGGTTAGTAGCGGCTATAATAATGGTTCCTGAGTTGGGTTCAAATCCATCCATTTCTACCAATAACTGATTAAGGGTTTGTTCTCTTTCATCATGTCCTCCGCCCAGACCAGCACCACGCTGCCGACCTACCGCGTCAATCTCATCTACAAAAACAATACAAGGAGCATTTTTCTTGGCTTGCTCAAACAAGTCGCGCACTCGAGAAGCTCCAACTCCGACAAACATTTCGACAAAGTCAGAGCCACTAATGCTGAAAAAAGGTACTCCGGCTTCTCCGGCTACCGCTTTGGCCAGCAAAGTCTTACCCGTTCCCGGAGCTCCTACCAGCAAGACTCCCTTGGGAATCTTAGCACCCAGCTCGGTAAAACGCCTTGGTTGTTGTAAGAATTGCACAATCTCCACTAATTCTTCTTTAGCTTCATCGGCTCCGGCTACATCTTCAAAAG
>JANQHU010000121.1 GCA_028282485.1 Bacillota bacterium | reverse complement strand
ATTATTTCTTGTAAAGTAGCCCCTTTTTGAACAGTTACCGTTAAAGCGCTATAGGTCTGTTGCCCGGTGATGGGATCGTAGTAGACTCCTAAATCATATCGTTTCCCTATTGCTAATTCGCTCTCTTCTTTCTCTTGTTGCTTTACGGTTTCTTCTTTTTGCATTGCTGGAGGTTTACTCGAAGGATTACCTGGCGGATTTATAAAGGGTTTTGAGTTGCCCTTATTAGTTCTACTTTTCTGAGGAAAAGATGGCAATATCGGTACATCAGGGAGCCTCGCTTCTTGCCCATCATCTATAATTCTAATCTCCCCTCCATACAGGCACATATTTAAAGATATATTCAGCAAAGCAGGGACATTATTAAGCAATACATCATTTTTGCCCTTAATCCAGGGTAGAGTTAATACGGGATCACAGGGCATTTTTTTCAAAACACCCCGATTCTCGGCGGTTGCCTTTGCTACCGCCGGATTGTTTTGACAACTACACATTCCGAAAGGTCGAATATTGGTATGGGGCTGCATATCATTTATTGAAGCCTGGGGTTTGTCTCCGATAAAAATATGATGATGCTCTGGTAGCCCTAGCTGGCTTTTTTGATCACCAAAACGACATTTTAAGGTAGCCCCTTCTACTACATAGCTCTTTTCTTCACCATTTCTTTTGATAATTTTACTTTCCATAAAACTCAAACGCTCCTTTATTTAAAAATTATTCTAAAATAAAATTAAAATTTTCAAATAGTTTTTTGACATTATTTGCAGATTTTAGTATATAAAATTAAAGAAAAAAATTCAAGAGCAGAAAATAATCTTTAACAAAAATGTAATAAATTCACCATTGTTAATTTAATAACTTTTTTCTTGTTCAACTATAGCATTTGACAAAAACCCCAAAATCCTTTAAAATTTTAAGCATTATGACAATTTAACTGTATGAAATAGCGAGGAGGATTAGCAATTGAAAGCTTTGGCATTACTCTCAGGAGGATTAGATAGTATTCTAGCAGTAAAGGTGGCGCAGGAAGCGGGTATTGAGGTAGAAGGGATGCATCTGTTAATTCCCTTTATTCAAGCGGAAAAGAATCAAAAGAGTGCCCAAGCGGCTAAGAGTGCTGCCCAACAATTGGGGATTAAACTCCATTTAGTGGAATGTGATGCTGCTTATCTAGAGCTTATTAAAAATCCCACCTATGGTTACGGCAAAAGAATGAATCCTTGTCTCGACTGCCGCATCTATCAATTTCAAAAAGCAGGAGAATTAATGTCCCAAATCGGAGCTTCTTTCCTAATTACCGGGGAGGTCTTTAACCAACGCCCCAATTCCCAACGCCGGGATGCCATGGATATCACCGTCAGGGATGCCCATTTAAAAGGGTTGATTCTACGGCCCTTATCAGCGAAGCTCTTAACTCCTACGATTCCGGAAGAAAAAGGCTGGATTGACCGGGAAAAATTATTAGATATTAAAGGACGGAGCCGGAATCGCCAATTCGCCTTAGCCCAAAAATACCAGATTACGGACTTTCCTGCTCCCACAGGCGGCTGCTTAGTAACTTATCAAGAGTATAGTCAAAAACTAGCGGATCTCCTGGAGCATAAGGGGGAACTCTCCTTTCGGAATGTAGAGTTATTAAAACACGGTCGGCATCTTAGGTTGGATCCCGAAACCAAAATCATTATTGGTAAGAATGAGAAGGAAAATTTACAACTAGAAGCCCTCGCTAACGATTCTGAGTATTTATTAAAAGCCACCACCCTAGCCGGGCCCATTACTCTATATCAAGGAGACTATCATCAAAAACTACTTGAATTAGCCGGAGAGATTACCGCTGGTTATGCTAAAGGGCATGAAACTTCTCCCACTACTTTGGTGACTTTAATGAAAAAAGGAACTGTTATTCAAGAATTCCAGGTTCGTCCCTTAGCCAAAGAAGAGAGTCGCCGCTACTTTATTGTCGCATCCTTTTAAAGGATTTTCACTTTTTACCCGTAACCTTGGGTTGCGGGTGACACCAGTTCCAGAAATAATCAAATAATTCTTCCCGAATAACCGAGAGATTATTGAAAATCCGGATACTAAAAGCTACTAAAGCACCCATATAAATATCGACTCCTAAAATATCCCCCAAATAAGCTAACAGGGCTGCTAAGGAAGCATTGGTGAAAAAGCTGCTAATAAACTTGTATACCATAAAACGATTATTAACCTGGGCCCTGACTCCGCCAAAAATGGCATCGACAGCTGCCAAAATAGCAATAGCCGTATATTTCACAAAATTAAGAGGAATCTCAAAAGGAAGCAGGATGCCGATCATAATCCCGATCAAAGCCCCGATTACAGGAATAAGCATTATTGTTTTTTACCCTTCTGCTTAGTTTCTTTAAATGGTTTGGCATATTCAAAGGCGATACTATGGTATGGCGGCAGTTGTAAAAGATCACTGATCTCAATTTCAAAGCGTAAATCAAATGAGACTATTTGATTTTCTACAAATCCACCGGGCATCATCAGTGCACTTTTTAAGTTAAGAGGATCACCAATCGCCTCGATTCGATAAGGGGGGGCAATTCTTTTAGTATCAACTAAAATGGTATTTCCGGCACAACCAAAACCCGTATTACTACCAATCCGGTAGCCATTCACCGCAATCGCTTCGGCGCCAGCGGCCCGTAATTCATTAACTAATAATTCTAACTGATCGTAATGCACAATTGCTAATGCCGGATCTTCAAAAACTTTTAGTTTGTTTTTTGAACTCCGGTCACTTAAAAGAATCCTTAATCCTTTGCCTCGAACGGCTGTGAGCCCTGCTAACATTTGGAGTCTCGCCACTTCTTGATCCCGGTCGTAATCTTTCAATTGACTTCTTAAATACTGATTATCCTGTTCGTATTTTTCTAATAATACTTTCTGACTATTAAACATCTTCGCTAGCTCGGTAACCTGTCTGGTTGGTAAAGTTGCTCGAATTTTAGATTCGGTACGTAGCTGTAAAACTAAGACCATGCTTAGAATCATAGCAATAACTCCCATCCCCACCTGCCAGCTTTTAGTTCCCAATATTGCACAACTCCCCGTTTGAAATTTATAGTCTTCAACTTAAACCTTGAGCAGATCATTGTCCAAATCATCAAAGTAAATTATCATTTTGCAAAATTATATTCACCACTAGTTAATTAAAATCCTTTTCTATTTTTTTAATTAAACTGATAAAAAACAGTCCCCTAAAAACAAAAACCGGTAAATCCGGTTTTTAATTTGTATTTTTATACTAAATCCGATATTCTTCATTAGCGCGAAAAATAAAACGCTCAATTTCTCCGGGAGTTAAGGAGATTTTTTCGGGCTCAATTACTCTTATTTTGCGAAATTCTTCTCGAAAAGTAAGGGGCATCAGATCTTCTAGAGAATCAGCGTTAACTAATAATTCAATAGGAACATATAACTCCTCTTTATTAGTCTCGCGATCAAAAATAGTATAAGTATCAAAATGATCATCAAGTACTTCAATATCTAACCCTTGAAAGGGGAGGTTCCTTAATAGTGCCGTCTGTTTTAAGCGTAGTTTTTTAGCCATTTCTTCGGAATCACTTTTCTCCCAAAAAAAACGACGCGCCCGCAAGGCTAACTTATAATCAAAGCGAATTTTTGCTTTTACCATGATTTTCACCAGGTTTCAACTTAAACTTTTAGAACTGTTTCTTTTTATTTAAATCTACTTTTAATTGTAACAATAGATCCAGTTCTGCGGCTTCCAGCTTTCGGTATTGGCCGAGGGGCAAATCTTTTAAAATTAAAGGCCCCATCGCAATTCTTTTTAAGTTAATTACCGGATGGCCAACTGCTCCCAGCATTCTTTTTACCTGGCGTTTTCTTCCCTCCCTTAATGTAATCTTAAGGTTAGCATTCCCCTTTTCCACACTTTCTATTTGTACAAGAGCCGGGGTGGTTAACCCCTCTTCCAGCAAGATTCCTTCTTCTAATTTTTTTAAAGCAGATTGATTAGGGATCTCCTTTACCAAGGCTATATAAACCTTTTCGACCAAATGCCGTGGGTGGGCCATAGCTAAAGCTAAATCCCCATCGTTAGTAAAAAATAGGAGTCCCGAGGTATCCAGATCCAAGCGGCCTACCGGGTAAATCCGTCCCGTCCCCGGTGGTAACAACTCCATAACTGTTTGGCGACCGAAAGGATCCTTTACGGTAGTCAGGTATCCGGGCGGTTTATGTAAAATGCCGTACTGGTATTCTTCAGTTAAATGAACCAGTTCCCCGTCTACCCGCACTTGATCTTGATTAGGATCTATCTGGAGACCTTGGGTCGTAATGACCACCTGATTTACCGTAACTCGCCCCTGGGTAAGCAACTTTTCTGCTTGACGCCGCGAAGCCACTCCTGCTCTGGCTAAAAATTTATTAATTCGTTCCATTTTTTTATTAATCTCCCCCAAAACGCGGTATGGTAAAAGAAAATTCGCTTCCTTCTCCCAATTTGCTACTAACCTCCATTTTTCCACCGTGTCTTTCGATGATATGTTTCACAATGGAAAGCCCTAAGCCGGTGCCGCCCATTTCCCGGGAGCGGCCTTTATCAACTCGAAAAAATCTCTCAAAAAGCCGGGGAATACTTTCTTCCGGTATGCCAAAGCCATTATCCCGCACATAAACCCTGATCCCGTCAGCCGTATAATGGCTACCAATTTTAATTTGGCCTTTGTTACCACTATATTTAATGGCATTATCAAGTAAATTAATTAGTACCTCACGAATTAAATTTTCATCCCCTTTGATGGTGGTTACTTGGATATCCTG
>JANQHU010000080.1 GCA_028282485.1 Bacillota bacterium | reverse complement strand
TGAACTGCATGGCGGCCAGATCGCAGTGGCCTCCGAGGTGGGGAGGGGTTCTCAGTTTTCTTTTACTTTAAGCCTTGATCAAGAGAAGTCGGGGGGCAGTTTGGCAACGGAAGAAGGGATTGTCAAAACTGAAGTTTTTATTGAAGAAGATTTCGAGTATGGCGAAGCCTTGTTAGTAGAAAATGAACAAAGGATTGCAACAGAAGAGGGAGGAGAGAAGGGCAAGATCCTGATTGTTGATGATGAACCAATTAATTTGCAAGTATTGTCCAATATCCTTTCCTTGGATTCTTATATGGTAGTTAAAGCACACGATGGTTTTGAAGCTTTGAAATATTTTGATAAAGGCGTAGAGTTTGATCTAGTTTTATTGGATGTGATGATGCCTAAGCTATCCGGTTTGGAAGTCTGTCGGACCATTCGAGAAAAGTATTCTCTCTATGATATCCCGGTCTTGATTTTAACAGCGAAAAATCAGACTAAAGATATTTTGCTGGGCTTTAATTATGGGGCTAATGACTATCTTACCAAGCCTTTCGATCGTCACGAATTGTTGGCCAGGGTAAAGACTTTGGTATCTTTAAAACACGCGGTCCAAGATGCTGTGACCAGTTCGCAACGCTTTGAAGTAGAAAAACAACGGCGGGTTTTAGTAGAGATGTTAAGTGATGTGGTCAAGTCCTTGACTTCAACCTTGAAACTGAAAGAAGTCTTACGAATTTTATTAGAAAAATCAAAACAGATTATTGATTATGACCAAGCGGCGATTTTAATTGGAATTGAAGAAAAGCAGTTTTTACTTACGGTTTTTTTTGAGGAAAATAATGACAAGTTACAATCCAGTCAAAATGATTATAATATGATTATAGAAGACGATGAAGAAGAATTAATCACAGCGATAGTCTTTAGCAAAAGAATGGTAATTCGCGATGAGTATAATTTCGCTGCTCCTTTATTAAAAGAGCTGTTTAGGAAGGAAAGTTCTTGTTTAGGAACCCCTATTTTATTTAAGGATAAAATTAAAGGCTTGATTATCTTTAGCAAAAAGGCGGCCTGTGGTTTCTACGATGAGGCTACTAGTAATTTAGCTTACACCTTAGCTTCCCAGGCAGGCATTGCCGTAGAAAACGCCAAAATGTTTGAAAATGTAAAAGAGTTAGCCTTGACGGATACCTTAACGGGATTAAAAAACCGACGGTTTTTTATGGAAGTTTTAGAAGATGAATACAATGTTTTTCAAACGACCAAGCAAGCTTTTTCGTTAGTAATCGCGGATATCGATCATTTTAAGAAGGTGAATGATACCTATGGGCATCCCATCGGGGACAAAGTGTTACAATTTGTAGCGAAGAAGTTTAGTGAAATGTTGCGGGGCAGTGATATTGTTTGCCGCTACGGGGGCGAAGAGTTTGTAATAATTCTAAAAAATACGTCGGTCCAGGTGGGTCGGGAGGTAACTAATAAACTCCGCCAGGGAATTGCCGAGAGCTATATTGAAACTGGTGAATCTGATCAAATTAAGGTTACGGTCAGTTTTGGGTTAACCGAATGTAATGAAAGGAGCCTCGGGCCAGAACAGTTAATTAAAACAGCTGATGAAGGGCTCTATCAAGCCAAAAGTAGTGGCCGAAATAAAGTAGTAGTGAAGCTGATAGAGTAAAATTTTAATGAAAGAAGTTGAAAAGATGCAAAAGAAAAACATAACTCTGGTAATCGCCTTGATAGTGGCCATTAGTTTGGCAACAGTCGCTTGGGCGAAGCCCGATTCCCCTCCCAAGTTAGTTCCGAATGAACTGGGCAAGATTATGATTTTAGAATATCATTTGATTGGTTATCCGGAAGGTAGGTGGCGCCGCACCCCGGAGAATTTTCGGAAAGATCTCCAAATGTTGTATGACAATGATTATTACCCGGTGCCTTTACAAGATTTGGTGAATAAAAGGATGCAGGTCCCCAAAGGTAAGTCGCCTTTTGTGATTACTTTTGATGATTCTAGCCGGGGCCAATTTAATTATCTTATCAAAGGAAAGAAACTAATAATTGATCCCAAATCAGCGGTGGGTATCATGGAAAGCTTTAAGAAGAAGCATCCTGATTTTCCCTTAACAGCCACCTTTTATGTTTTACCAGCCATTAAAAAAGGATTACGGCTTTTTGGCCAAGAAGAATATATTCAGCAAAAATTAGAGTTTTTAGTGGCTCATGGGTATGAGATTGGCAATCATAGTTATTGGCATCAAAATTTGAAAAAAACGGACGCCCGGGGGGTCCAAAAACAATTAGCCTTAGCCCAAAAGGCGATTCAGTCTTATTTGCCGGGCTATCAAGTCCGGAGCCTTTCCCTACCTTTTGGAGTTCATGCCAAGAATCGGCTTTTAGAACGCCGGGGCGAATACCAAGGTATTAAGTATTTTCATAATGCGGTAATGCTGGTGGGCTCCGGCTTGGCGCGCTCCCCCTATTCACCCCAATTTGATCCCTTTGCTTTGCAAAGAATCCAAGC
>JANQHU010000191.1 GCA_028282485.1 Bacillota bacterium | reverse complement strand
TTACTGCCAGGTCAAACTGGCCATCGGCTCGAGTAAGAGTTTGGCCGTATTCTGGGTGATTTAAAACGCTGATAGTTACCCCAGCTAAAGGGTCTCCCTCTCTGCTAGTAACTTTTCCTCGTAAAACCGCCACTCTTTGGGCTGTGATGGTTTCCGAAGCCACGCCGGTTTGAACCGGATTACTACCAGTATAAAGAAACTGGGTAGCCGTGGCCAAGTTAGTTACTTTGGTCTGTGCTAAGGGCGGGGCTACGTTTACCGGATCCGGGGGCAAAGAAGGTAAGGGCTCACTGATCCTAAATTGGGAGCTGACCACCGGGGCCTGGTTACCGGCTAAATCCCGGCCGGTGAAAGTAAGTTGATGGCTGCCCACGGTTAGGTCGGTTGCCGGAGTGTAGCTGATTTCACCAGAACTAACGATTAAGTTATCCTTGATTATTTGGCCGTCTAGGGTTAATTGGAGACTGGCTAAAGCAATTCCAGCTAAGTTATCCTGAAAAGTAACCTTAATTTCCGGGCGGGTTTCGGTTAGCTCGGCCCCATTTACCGGGGTAACAATCTTTAATTCCGGCGGGGTTGTATCCACAGCAACCCCGTTTTCCTGGGTAATTAAGAGATCGTCAATAGCGATTTGAAAAGATCGGCTCCTGATACCGGGGTGATAGGCAAAATAAAGGTGGCTAAAATCATGGTAGCTTTGGTCAGCCACGCTGAGGTATTCCTGATAACCGCGGCCAGAATCCAGGTAGACTTTAATCAAACCCTGGGACCCTTCAGCTTTAGCTGGATACAGCTTCATTTGAAACTTCAGCCATTTTTGCGGCGAAACTTGCTGCCGTGTATTCGTTTGTTGGAGTATTCTCTGCCGGGGCCCTTTGGTTAAACGAAGGTTCGGAAAACGTCTTTTAGTATATTTGCCTAAGGGTCGGTAGGTTAAACTATAGAGAGGCTTCTTTCTCTGAGCGGTAAGCGCTACTAACAGTTGCTTGTTTTTAGGCCCAGCTTTGCCAGGACGAAGGGAGCAGTATTTTACCTGCCACTGGAGATTGACTACTCCGTTTTCCCGGCTTACTTGAAACTTTGGAGTATAGATAGCCATTTTGCTAGGTAAGATTTTTCGTTTTCGGAGGCGGTGACTGCGGAGATAACGGTTCTTTTTATCCAAAACCCACCCAAAAGACTTACCCCTTGATGCCTGAAAGCCTAAAGCTTTTAAACTAAAGCCTTGCGTAAAGTCTTCTTGATAAATAACCTGGGTAGTTTCGCTGAAAGCAAGATTACTAAATACTAATAGTAAAATAGCGGTTACCAATCCAATAGCTTTTAAAGCTGTTTTTTGCCGTTGCTGCATTCTCACGCCAACTCCTTTTTTGCTTTTGATGTAATTTCTAAATCCATTTCCAACTGATAGCTGCTAATTTTTTAAGCCGATCATCACTAGGGCTAAACCTAGGTACAGAAAGGTTAACAATAGTTTAGTAGTTGCTTTCTGCTTGGCAAAAAAACTTTGAAGCTGCTTTAAAGTTATGCCCTTAATTAACAAGCCAAAAATCACGAGTAAAGGTAAAATAAACATTAAGTTCTATAAAATCAAGTAACCAAAAGCCAGGGGCCATTCGCTCCTTAGTTGCCGGAGTATTAAAATGATGGGTAGATAGACTTGACCAGTGCAAGGAAATTCTAGCAAGGCTACTAGAAAACCCCCAATAAAAGTAGTAATTACCGAACTTTTATGTAACCATTTGGTGATTATGGTTTGAAACTTTTGTTGATAGGTGTTACTAAATTGTAAGATCAAACGGCCGGGGAGGTAATTTTGTAAGACTAAGGCCCACCCGCCACAGTTGCGCTGGAGGATACTTTTGCAGAATTAAATAGGAAAGAAGCATCGCCAGCACTAAAAAAACACAAGGATTCAGACCATCAAGTAACCCACCGAGCAGAACTCCTCCAAGGCTTAAAGCCTGCCATTCTTCTCTTAAATAGTTAGGAGCTGCCTTAGTCTCAGATTCCTGGATTGTAGCGGTTTTGGTTTGACTTCGCCTTGCCAGACCTTTCCCTGAACTATGACCAACGGCGGAGTTTTGTTCCATTTTTGTCCAAAATTCTTTTCTAAAGCTAAAAGCTTTTGATAATTAGCTAATTCACTAATTTCCAGAGCATTTATTTCTAACTGACCGGGCTCTTGCTGCCGCAGCTGGGGCCAAAAGTCTTTTTGTAAGCTTTGGTAACACCAGCAGTTCTCCCTTTTTTAAAAAGTCTTTATTTTACTGTGAGGCTTCTTTTGATTCTTTATTCTGCCACTAATCTTGATCCGGCGAAGTGGTGTAGTAAGCTCATTAGTAGCTAGTAAAAGATATCCTTTTATGAAACTAGTTTCATCTTTAGTTACTAACCTCACTTCTAACCAATAGGTCTCCCCGGAAAGGATGCGGATCTTTTCATCCATTGCTACTTTAATACATTGGCAAGTAGTGGTTAAATCTTTAATTTCTAAACTAGCAGTGCCTTGATTAGTTAAGGGAATTAGGACGACATTTTCTTGCCGGGGAAATAGCTCCTGAAAATGATATTCGTCGGAGGATAAATAAAGCCTTGGCCCAGTTTCCTTAGCCACCACGGCTATGGGGTTAAGTAACATTAAAATAATTGTGAAGATGGTTAATATATAATATTTTCTCATATAATTCAACTTTTCTGTTTGAATTTATCAAAAAATTATTTTTTAAATTTTTTCCTACATTTTAATTATATTTGCTTTTGTTTAAAAAAACAATAATTTTAGCAGTTTTTTATGTAATTATTTTTTCCCAATAAATTATTTATGGAAAAAATCAGAAATAAGGCGGCGGAGATAATTACATTAAAATTATTATAAATAGGCTTTAGAAAACTATAAATTTCATAAATAATAAATAGTTGTATTGTAGTTAATTCAGAAAAGCACACTTTTGCGAATATAATTTGCAATTTTCTAATTGTATTAGTAGTTGTCTTATTAAATAATAAAAAAAATAGATAGAGATATTAACCCTATCTATTTTAAAATTAAACTAGTCTAAACCTGCGGAGGCAATGCTCCCGGTAGGATGTATGTTTGCCGCATACATTCTACTCTTATTATACCGTAAATTTCAATAATTAGTCAAATGAATTTTTACAACATGTAAAAAAATAACATATTTTATAAATTGGCCTAGTGGGAGCATTGCTGTCACCAATTTAGTATACTCCCTTTCACCACAACTCGATTTCTACCACTCTTTTTAGCTTCATATAAACCAGCATCTGCCATTTGCACTAATTGCTCAGCTTCTTTTACTGTGGCATTACATTCAGTTAACCCAAAGCTAGCCGTTATTTTAATTTCTCCAAATTCCTCAGTGGCAATGCTACTTTCGGCAATTGCCAGGCGAAGTTTCTCAGTCACTTTTGCGCCGATATCTGCCGACGTCTCTTTTAAGATAATCACAAACTCTTCTCCGCCGTAACGACAGACAATATCACTTCCCCGCAAGATCTCGCAGAATTTATCGGCCACGAACTTTAGTACTTCATCACCCGTCGGATGGCCATAATTATCATTGACCTTTTTAAAGTGATCAATATCAGCAATCACTACCGAGAATGGTTCCTGGGCCTCTTGATAATTTAGAAACTCTTCTGCCAGGCTTTCCATAAAGAAACGGCGATTTTTTAAACCCGTTAAGGCATCCGTTAAGGCTAACTCTTTTACATTTTCAAAAAGTTTGGCATTTTCCACGCCAATCCCCGCTTGGGAAGCCAAAGAATAGGCCAAATCACTGGTAATCGCATCATAATAACTGCTCACTTTTTTGGAAAAAATAATCAAACCTCGAATTTTTTCGTCAAACAAAATAGGTGTCCCTAAACAAGAGGATTCTTCAGCAAATAATTTTGCTAACAAATCGGATGAGAAGCGATAGGCTTCTTTAATTATCGTGTTTTTCAATTTAATGGTTTCTGCAATTAGGTCTTCCTCTTGAATTGCAATGATATCGTTATAATTTGATTTATTATATTGCAGCTTATCAATATCATTTTCAAAAAAAATGGTTAATAAAAACTGATTTTCATTAATTCTAATTAAGATGGCCGCTTGATCGTAATCAATAATTTGCTTCGATTTTTCTAATAAAAT
This sequence comes from Bacillota bacterium, assembly GCA_028282485.1. Taxonomy (GTDB): domain Bacteria; phylum Bacillota; class UBA4882; order UBA8346; family UBA8346; genus JANQHU01. The sequence goes on along the minus strand of JANQHU010000191.1, from coordinate 6,313 downwards.
TCGTAAGACTTCATTTAATTTTAAGGTAGAAGTTAAGGATTTGACTACATCACTTAACATTTCCACCATCACGCGCCGCTGCTTCTCCATTTCAAAACGCTGGGAACTATGAATCGCTTCTTTAACCGCATGTTTTAAGGCGATTAAGGTTCGACCCCTGGCTAATAACTCCGAACGGTCAAAGGGTTTCGTCAGATAATCATTGGCCCCGTATGTAAAACCCAGCAAGATATCCTGGGGTTGGTTTTTGGCAGTCAAAATCAAAACCGGAATATCATATAAGGAATATTTTTCTCGTAAAATCCGACAGACTTCCAAACCGGATAGTCTGGGCATCATCACATCCAACATCACTAAGTCAAATTCTTCACCCCGTTCAAATAATTCTAAAGCTTCAAAACCGCTTAAAGCTTTCACAACACTATACGACTCGAGGGATAATAAATTTGATAGTACTTGCAAATTGATAGGTTCATCATCCACAATCAAAATACGCCCTTTAATTCCTGATTCATCAGTCGATAGATCCTTATGAACCTTTTCTTCAGAATAATCTGACTGATACCTGACCCTTTCTTCAAGACCAGCATCTTTTTGCTTCCCAATTTTCGTGACTTGCTGATCCCCTAAAAATTCTGCGTTACCTTCTTGATAAAGCATCAGGGTAAACGTAAACTTACTTCCTTCGCCAACCGTAGATTCTACTTTAATTTCGCCACCATGCAATTCGACTAATTTTTTAGTAATTGGCAGCCCGAGACCCGTTCCGCCATACTGCCGCGCCGTCGAACCGTCCACCTGTTCAAAAGACTCAAAGATACTATCATAACTCTCCGCGGGGATCCCAATCCCGGTATCTGCTACAGAGATAGCGATAAAGTCTCCTTGCTGCGTAGCACTAACCACCACTTCCCCTTTTTCGGTAAACTTAATCCCATTACCAATTAAGTTAAATAAAATTTGTTGCAGCCTATTCTCATCGGCTTTAACAAAAAATTCTGCTTCATCAACTTCATTTTTTAAGGCCAGGTCTTTATTTTTGATCAAAGGGCCTGATAAGAAGACCACGGAGCTGATGAGGCTTTTTAAATCAACTTTCTTTAATTGTAACTCAATTTCTTTATTCTTCAGTTTCGAAAAATCTAAAATATCATTAATCAAATGGGCTAAGCGTCTAGCACTGGTAACTACCAAAGAGAGATTATAGATTTGGGATTTATTAATCGGGCCCGCTGCTCCATCAATTAGAGATTCGACTATGCCAATAATCCCATTAATCGGGGTCCGCAGTTCGTGGGAAGTATTAGCTAAAAATTCATCTTTCAATTTATCCATTTTTCTTAAATTATAATTTTTTTCCTCTAGTTCTTTAGTGTATTTTTGCAACTCATTAAAGAGATCATAGATTTTAAAGGCCATTAACTTAAAACTAGCCGCTAAGCTACCGATTTCATCCCGCGACTTAATCTTTACTAATTCCTTTTCAATATTTTTTCGAGAATTCATTCTGCTTTCGACAATATTTTCCGTTAAATTTTCAGTACTCTCTTTTAGCTTACTCAAAGGCCTGATGATAGAAAGAGAGACCAAAGTTCCGGTGACTATGGCAAATAAGACCCCAAAGACGGTAAACGAAGCTTGTGCAATTACCGATAGCTTATAGGTATCTTTGCTTTTAATAAAAGTATTTAACCCGGAAGTACGAAGCTCTTTAATAATATTAAAGGTATAATTATAAAAAATAATTGATTGCTGATAGTATTGATAATACTTTTCTAAATCAAATTTTTTCCCATAGGTTAATTGGTGATGAAAACTTTGGAGTACCGTCCAATACGGGTCAAACTTTTCCTCCAAGGTGGTGGCCATTTCTTCCGGTAAGGTGAAATTCAAATTTTGATACTGTAATTTTAAATCTTGGATATATTTGGAGAGCATGACGATTTCCTGATTATGATCATTAATATTGTCCCGACGTTGAAAAGCTTGAAAAGCATTACTCTCAATCATATGTACACTTTTCATAAATTCTGAGAGAGGATCAATAATCAAGTTATTATCGACATAAACACTATTGGCAATATCACTGACCTCTTTAATTTTAGTGAGGCCAATAAATCCGACGATAATGGTCACCATACTCATAATTATGAGAATGACTCCAATTTTTAAAGCTACCGTACTTTTCTTAAAAGTTACTATATCTAAAGCGAAATTTAATGCCTTTTTAAACAAAGTAATCCCACCTTACTAATTATCAATCAAAATTAATTTTACTGGAAAAAGTAAAAAAAATATAAAAATCATCAATATTAATATCGTCAAAATCTAATAATTTCTTTATTTACTCCGATAAATAATATATCAATGTATTTTTAGGAGGTTTCTTAAAAAAATGAAAAAACATCTCAAAACAACTTTTTGTCTCTTAATTTTAACAATTTTCTTATTTTCTTCTTTAGTTGACGGCGCCCGCAACAATACAACGGTCACCATTCTCTCCGGTTCTGCCGGGATCGAAGCCGAATTATTTAAAAGTGCCGCGCAACGTTATATGAAGAAACATCCCCAGGTAAAAGTAAGAGTAATGGAAGTTCCCGAAAAAGTCGAACAAAGATTAGCTTTTTTCTTACAACTCTTAGAATCAAAAAACTCCAAAATCGATATTTACGAATTTGATGTCATCTGGCCCAGTTTATTGGAAAAACATTTTATCAATCTTAATAAATACGGTGGTAAAAAGATTGCTTCCCGATACTTTAAATCATTAATCGAAAATAATACCGTTAATCGCAAACTAGTGGCAATTCCTTTATTTGTTGATGCTGGTCTGTTATATTACCGGAGCGATTTACTGCAAAAATATAATTTAAAACCGCCCAAAACTTGGGATCAATTAGAAAAATCAGCCCAGATAATTCAAAAAGGCGAACGCCAAAAAGGTAACAAAGATTTTTGGGGCTTTGTCTGGCAGGGTGATAAATACGAAGGGTTAACCTGTGATGCGTTGGAATGGATTTATTCCAATAATGGCGGCACTATTATTAGCCAGGATAAAAAAATAACCATCAATAATCAAAACGCCATTGCCATGCTCGACCGGGCTGCTGGCTGGGTGGGAAGCATCTCGCCACCTGATGTCACTAAATTTACCGAAGAAATATCCCGCAACTTTTGGCAAGTAGGTAATGCCGCCTTTATGCGAAATTGGCCTTATGCTTATGCCTTAGGTAATGCTGATAAGAGCGCCATCAAAGGTAAATTTGACGTATCTCCCCTACCCGCCGGTAAAAACGGAAAACCAGCTGCGACCCTGGGGGGCTGGCAATTAGCGGCCAGTAAATATAGTAAAAACCCCAAAGTTGCGGCGGATTTATTATTCTTCTTTGCTTCAGCCCAAGAACAAAAATATCGAGCCATGAAATCATCTTATTTACCTACCGTCAAAAAGCTCTATCAAGATCGAGAACTCATCAAAAACAAACCCTTTATTGGTAAACTTTACAACGTGTTTATTAATACTGTCGCCCGTCCTTCAACTCCCACCGGGATTCATTATAACGAAGTTTCTTCCAAATTCTTTTACTCGGTCCATGCCGTTTTAACCGGCAAAAAAGACGCCGCTACCGCTCTCAAACAACTAGAAAAAGACCTCCAAAAAATCACTGGTTTTCAAGTGGGTCGAGTTCAATAAAGCTCTAACTTTTTAAAGAAGGTTCTTTAAATAGCATTTTAAAAAAAGAGTGTTATTTGGTAATTATTAATTATTTTACCAAAATAACACTCCTTTTAAATTTTTTATAAAAATTGTCGCAGTGGCTAGTAGGATTTTCCCTTTTTTTGCCGAAACAAGTTAACGACATTTTTAAGAATGAAAGTAGGCTGCCAAATGATTGATGTCCAAAAAAGACTAGACTCCCGGGGAATTGAGATTCAACGAGTAGGGCTAAAGGATGTTCACTTCCCCTTCCAAATAAAAATGCAACAGGGTACTTACCAACAGGTTCAGGGTAATGTAACCATCGCCGCCAATCTGCCCCATCATTTCAAAGGAACTCACTTAAGCCGTTTTATGGAACTTCTGATGGTGTGGAGTGATAAGCCTATTTCCGGTCGGGAGATTAAAAAACTCTTAGCCGAACTCTGTACCAACCTGGAGGCCGCCGAAGCCGAAATGATTATGCGTTTTCGTTATTTTCTGCCGGTTTCCGCCCCTATCAGCCACCAAGTTGGTTATCTGGATTATCTCTCGGAATTTCACGGTAAATTTAACCTAACTAATAATTCTTACGAATACTATTTAGGGGCCGAGATCCCGGTAGCTTCTCTCTGCCCCTGTAGTAAAGAAATCGCGACTTTTGGGGCCCATAACCAACGGGCTATCATTCGCGCCAAGATTAACTGCCACCCCGGCAAATATCTCTGGTTAGAGGAGCTCATTGGGCTGTTACGAAGCCAGGGCAGTTGCCCGATCTATCCCCTCCTAAAAAGAGAAGACGAAAAATTCGTCACCGAAACCGCCTATCAAAACCCCAAATTCGTGGAAGATATTCTCCGGGATTCGGTGCTGGCCTTACGCAGCGATCCCCGAATCACCGGTTTTCAAGTGGAAGTAGAGAGTTTTGAATCAATTCACAACCATAGCGCCTTTGCGGCTCATCAGGAATAAGTCAATTTACATATCAGTTTTCTTCTTTATTCATCTTTGCATCCCATTTTCTTAAATAATCGTAAGACATCTCTATTTTAAAGTTATCATTAACAACATTCAACATAATCTTTTAGTTATTTTAAGAAAATTAAAATAATTTCGGACATTTTTAACCAATTAGCATTGAAAGATTTTTACTTTTTGATATAATGAGGGTGCTGCTAAAGGCAAACGCATCTCCTTGCAAGCAAGATAGGAGGTGAGCTTGCACCGATGTTTCATCTTAAAATAAAATCTCAAAAGCCGAAAGCGGCAATCGATTTGAAAAGCCTATTAGGATTCTCTACAGCGATCATTTATTTGATCATTGAGATCTTAAAAAAGCTTTGAAAATCAAAAGCCCGGAGACTCACACTCTCCGGGCTTTTTGCTTGCAACGATGTTTCATCAACTACTTAACCTTATTATAACCCATTATTTTAAATTTAACAAGATGGTAATTTTGTATTAAAAATATTTTTTCTTACTCCACGGGGATATTAGCCTCAACTACATAATAAGCACCGGTATTATCCGGAACTAACTTAAAAGTAACGTACTCGGTTACTGCTTGATCATTAATAAAATAATCCATTAGCCCGGCAACCACAATTTTATCACCTTCCAGAGATAAATTCTGGTCCCGCAAAGTATCATAATCAAAAGCATAAGTATCCTTAAAATCGAGAAAAAAATCAGTTAATTTATCATGATCCGTAAATCTTTGCCCATTAAAAATAAAGGGTACCTCCACAAAACTAACATAAATCCCCAGTTCGGAACTTAAATCATTGAGAAAAAACTCCGTAATTAATAAAACCTTGCGGACAACCTCATCATTATGAATATCTAAATCCGGATCATACGGGGCTGGCTGACTACTTCCACCGGAACAACCAGCTAAAACCAACCCTAAAAGCATAGCCAAAACTAACAAGTAACGCTGCAAAAAGACCACCCTCCCTTAAAATTAAAGATCAATAACCCTGCTAAGTAATGTTACAACCTTTACGCATTTATATTTAACTTCTGAATACTTCTTTTTGATCCTGAGGGAGCTGGGCCCTCTTTTTTAGCTTGAAAATATTTTTCTGCAAATTCTCCAAGAAAATTCAATACATCAATACTAGAATTCAACTTAGACTCTGCTCCTGTTTCGGCATCAGTTCGTTTAGCTTTTGCGGCCTCAGTAGCTTGTTCTTTGTCGGTTCGATAAACGACGGCTACGCCTTGACCCCCATTTTCCTTGGCTGCTGCAATGCCCTTCTCATCGTCCTTATTAGAACCCACTGAATCTCCCAAAAAAATGGGGGAGGTCTTCTCTTGGCCGCCCAGAAGGTCAACTAATTCCTGAACTCCTTGGCCCTTATCATAATCCACCATCCGATAATCCAGAACCCCGATGTGCATGTTATCACTTTGGTCAAAATAGGTAGCTCTGCCTTCTTGATAAATAGCGGCTTCTGATAACTGGCCTTGCTGATCGGCAGAAACTAACTGATCGCCCAGCTTCTCCTCACAGATTTTTCGAAAACTGTTTTGGCCATACTCTAATAACTGGTCATAACTTAAGTCTATTTTTTCACCCGAGCATTCAATCTGTACCTTAGGCGAAGCAGCTGC
>JANQHU010000066.1 GCA_028282485.1 Bacillota bacterium | reverse complement strand
AACCATTCCACTACTAATATTTTTAATAAAATGAATGCTCTTTAATAAATTAATCATTAGCTTTTTCCAAAAGGGCGACAGCCATCGCCGCAATTCCTTCGCCCCGGCCGGTGAATCCCAATCCTTCTGTTGTAGTCGCTTTGATACTCACGACTGCTGGAGATACCTTAATGACCTTGGCAATATTAATTCGCATAGCCTCAATATAGGCAGCTACTTTCGGCTTTTGGGCCAGAATGGTCGTATCCAGATTAACAACTCGATAACCTTGTTCTCGAACCAGGGCCACCACTTTGGCTAACAACTCCATGCTATCGGCACCTCTAAAATCGGCACAGCTATCGGGGAAATGATAGCCAATATCCCGAGCGGCAATAGCTCCCAGCAAAGCATCCATAATGGCATGGAGCAAAACATCAGCATCAGAATGGCCCAATAGTCCCAATTCATAAGGGATGACCACCCCTCCCAAAATTAAAGGCCGCCCCTCTGTCAAACGATGGACGTCAAATCCTTGCCCGATTCGCATCAGCTTCCCTCCCCGCCATTAGTGCTTCTGCAATAATCAAATCTTCTTTGGTAGTTATCTTTAAATTCTCATAAGAACCCCTAATAACCTTGACCGGATAACCACAAAACTCGACTATACTACAATCATCCGAAAAACTCATCCCACTTCCGGCAATCTTCTGATAACACTCATAAATTAAGTCAAAGTCAAAAGCCTGGGGGGTCTGAATGGCCCATAATTCTTCCCGCTTGGGAGTGGCCACTACTATCGACTCTTGATTCACCTTTTTGATGGTATCTTTTACCGGAACCCCCACTCCCACTGCTTGTTCCTTTAAAGCGGCAGCGATGGTGGCTTCAATTATTTTTTGAGTGATTAAGAGTCTAGCTCCATCATGAATTAAAACTATCCGTTTATTCGCTCTTTGCCAGTCGGGTTGCCTTTTGCGAGCTTGTAAAGCCGCAAAAACTGAATCTTGACGCCTGGCGCCACCGATTACCATTTCAATTTCCGACTTTTGGGCAAATTTTTCTCGAATAAGAGAAGCAAAAATATCAGTTTCTGTTTCATTAACGGCTAAAATAATTTTATCAATGGAATTTAAATGATCAAAGGCGGTTAAGGTATGTTCAATAACTGTTTTTCCCATCAGTTCCAACCAAACCTTATTAATTCCCGCCTGCATCCGGTGCCCGCTTCCTGCGGCCGGAATAATCGCTGCTACTTGTAATTCGGGTCTCATTCCCTGCTTCTCCATTTCCTTTAAATTTATTTTAATTGCTTTTGGTGAAACACCCAGACATTGCATTTGGCCCGTTGCAAAACATTAACTACGGCATTATTGGCAAAAAATCGCACCCGTTGCACATCATGGGCTAAGGCAATCAAATCACATTTCAAATCTGCTGCGGTAGCCACAATGGTATCTTCCGTAGTTCGGGCATAAACAACTGAAGTAATAATGTTCGTCTGATATTTTACCGCAAAGGCTTCAGCTCGGGCTAAGATCGCTTTGGCTTTAGCCACTTTTTCCGGCATTTCCACATTTAAAGGTAGATTACGAGGCACTTCCAAAAAATAAGCCACATGAATCTCGGCCTGAATCACCGCCTGGATCGAACAAACAAATTCCACAATTTCCATAGTAGCCGGCTTTTCATCCAGGGGAATTAAAATATTTTGATATTTCATTGCCCCTCCCCCGTTTTGCCTAATAATACTTCCCGTAAATTTTCTCTTCCACTTTGGGTGGAAATGGCAATAATTAAATCATTAGCCTGTAAGAGAGTATCTCCTTTGGCAAAAAGAACATCTCGGCCTCGCAAAATCAAGGCAATCAGGCATTCATAAGGTAACGCAATCTCACTAATCCGCCGGTTCACTACCGGAGCCTCTTCCGGTAATTCCAGTTCCACCAAAGCCATTTCATTATGATCAAAGGTGAGGAGGGTACTAATCTTTTTTTTGGCAACGTAACCCTCAATAGCGTCGACAATGGAAGTAGTGCCGCTAATAGTGGTTCCAATGCCTAATTCATTAAAAATATTCTCATTTTTGGGATTATTGATCCGGGCAATGGCTTTGGGCACCTGAAAATAGCGCTTGCCTAACTGGCTAATTACCAGATTATCCTCATCATCACCAGTCACGGCCACAATTACATCCGCCCGAGAGCAACCGGCTTTTTCCAGGCCTGTAATTGATGAACCGGAAGCATAAATGACTACTTCGCCGAGCTCCTGCTCCAAGAGTTGAACGCGATCATAATTCCAATCAACCAGGGTCACCTCATAGCCTTCATCTAATAAGGTTTTGGTGAGGTAGTAGCCGACCTGCCCGGCTCCAACGATAATTATATACACGGCTGACTCCCTCCCGTCAAAAAATTCTTATAAAAGTTGACACTTATTTCGGTCTGACAATAACAAGACAGCCCAATCTCCTCTTCATAAAAGCGGCGCATCCGGGGATCAACAATCCGAACCATTACCCGGGGCACCTTAAAAAGAAATTTGGCAATCTGCCCTACCATAATATTGGTATTATCCCCTTTGGCCAAGGAAAAAACCACCTCCGCTTCCCTGATTCCCGCATTAACCAAGACCTCTTCGTCAATTCCGGTTCCCACTAACATATTGCCCTGAAATTCACCGGAAAGTTTATCAAAAGCCAACGGATTCCGATCAATTATCGCTACTTCATGTCCTACTTCCATTAATTCAGTGGCTAGCAGACTCCCTGCCCGGCCACAACCGACAATGATTACCTTCATAATATTGTTAGCACCCTTTCCCTCGGTAACTGGTTTTTTATTGCCCATTTTCTTTAATTCTGATAAAATATATTTAAGATAAAAATTTACTATTTTAAAATCTATGTCTCAAGCACTATTTTAAACTTATTTGACATAAATAACAATAGTTAAATACTATTTTCAGGGAGGCTTTTACCATGTCTTTCTTTAGTGAATCCAATCTACCGGGAATCGGCCAAAAGATTAGTTGTACCACTCATTCCAAAGAAAAAGCCGTAATTATTATTCACCATGACGGCAAAAGAGAATTTTATATCATGGATAAAGAAGGGGAACCAAAGGCCAGCATACGCCTTTCTGATGAAGAAGCCCGGCGCTTAGGTGGCTTTTTATCAGGGATTATGTATAAGCCCAAGGCTGTCGAAAATCTTGAACTTGCTTTAGAAGGCTTTCGAATTGACTGGTATAAATTAGATGAAACTTCGTCAGTTATTGGTAAAAAACTAGGTGGACTAGGGATTCGCAAAAAAACTCAAATCTCCATTATTGCGGTTTTGAGAGATGACGACTTTATGCCTAATCCTAGCTCCGACTTTATCTTTCAAACTGGTGATACCTGTGTGGTTATTGGCAAACCGGAGCAGTTTGCTAGTTTTCTAGAGTTAATTCGCTAATTGAGGGCAGTTACTTGGTCAAGGGGGACTCATGCATCACAGTATTCTATTTGAACTAGGGATCATTCTATTTTTTGGTTATTTTACCGGGACGCTGATGAAAAAATTAGGCCAATCAGTGATTGTCGGCTATATGGTCACCGGTCTCTTAATCGGCCCCAATCTTTTCGGGCTAGTTAAAGATATCCATCTTATTAATCTGCTTTCGGAACTGGGTGTAGTCTTGCTCATGTTCTTTTTGGGCCTGGAGTTCTCGTTAAAAAAATTTCAACGTATTAAAAACGCCGTTCTCTTCATTGGGACTTATGAAGTCATCTTAAATCTCTTGTGCGGCTTTTTAATCAGCCTTATTTTAAGTAGTCTCATTCCTACTGGCATTGGTTTAAAAGAAAAACTCTTTTTAACGGGAATTTTGGCTTTTAGTAGTAGTGGCGTAGTGGCCAAACTGCTCTTTGATATGAAAAAAACCGCTTCCGTTGAGGCGGAGATTTTAATGGGGGTCATGGTTTTTGAAGATTTTTTTGCCATTATCTTTTTGGGTATTCTCTCTAGCGTCGCCGCTTTTAATATTGTCCAGATGCCTTTAATTTTAATCAGCATGGGCAAAGCCTTATTATTTTATACGAGCTTCGTTTTGCTCAGCATGGTAATTAGCAACCGCTTAGCCGACCGCTTGGTGAAAATCGAGTCTCAAGAATTGTTCACCGCTTTAATGATAGGGCTAATTTTACTAATCTCCGCCTTTGCCGCCAATATCGGTCTCGCCGCCGCTGCCGGAGCCTTTCTATTCGGGATGATTATTAATAGTTACGAGACAGAAGAGCGCCTGCATCGCACGGTCTCAGCTTT
>JANQHU010000469.1 GCA_028282485.1 Bacillota bacterium | reverse complement strand
AGGCTACTACCTACGGTATTAGTAATATGGAAGACCGAGGGACTCTCTTTATCAGCCCGGCGGAGAAAGTTTACGCAGGGATGGTCGTGGGCGAGCATTCCCGGGAGAACGATCTGGAGGTCAATGTTTGTAAGAAGAAACATTTGACCAATATGCGGGCTAGTGGTTCCGATGATACGATTAAGTTAGTTCCCCCTCGGGTATTTACTTTGGAACAAGCTATGGAGTATATTGATGATGATGAATTAGTGGAAATCACCCCCGAATCCATCCGAATGCGTAAAAAATTATTAAACCGGAGTGAACGGGAACGGGCGGCCAAAAAGAAGTAAAACGAATTGGTTGACAATTATTGTAATTATGTCAGCTTGGTAATAATAAATGTAAAAAATATTGAAAAATAATGGTTTAAATTTTATTTTTATAGTATAATGATTTTATGTAACGTTAAAAGGGCTAATGGCCTTTTTTTTCTTTCTAATTTTTTAAGAAGGTGATTCTTATTAAAAAAATTCGTGATAAACTAATTCTGTTTTCCATAGTCTTAGTTATTTTACCCCTGATAATTGTAAGTATCTTTTCTTATATGAAAGCTAGTAACTTAATTAACAGTAAGATTGAAATGGCTTCCAATCAGGTAATCGAACATAGCATTTCTTCTTTTCGTAATTTATTAAATAATATGGAAACTTTAACCCGAATTATTGCTTATAGTTCGGAGATTGCCAATTATCGTACTGCCAGAGATTATCAAGATCGGATTGTTTTTTTATTTGATTCGGTAATTTCAGCGGAATCACGAATTAACAACATAGTTTTCTTACCTTTTGATCCTAATAAAGAGGTGGTTTCTTATCGGCCGGGACCAATAACTGGGGCTGATTTGCGGGAGCAGGAGTGGGTAAAGAAGGCCATTATCGGTGAAACCAAGAATGTCTGGTTAAAACCGCGTCAGAGTGAGTTTAACGGAGAATTGATCTTAAGTTGTGCCAAACTGGTGGTCCACCGCCGCACGGGAAAAAGTTTAGGGGTCTTACGCCTTGATCTGGAAGTTTATCAATTATCGGAAATTGGGTTTGATATAGCCATTGGTAATAACGGTTATTTAACAATCATTAATGAAGAAGGAACTATTCTGGCTCATCCCCAGTTCGAAAAACTAGGGCAGAAACTTCATGATGCTGCTTTTTTGAAAAAACTCTACACTTCCCGAGAAGGGACCCTGCATTATGTTGATGGGGAAAATAATAGTGCAGATATTTATAAATTTACTACTTTTTTTCCGACTAACTGGAAGTTTATCGGAGTGATGTCGGTTCGAGAAATTAATCATGATACCATTCAGTTAAGAAATATCAGCATTTTGGTGGCTTTAGTCTGTATGCTCATCGGAATTATCTTAGCTTATCTCTTTTCAATTAAAATTAGTAAACCCATTGAAAAGTTGGTTTTTAGTACGGAGCTGATTGCGGAAGGGAATTTTAAATACCGAATTGAAGACTTGGGGGATGATGAACTAGGGGTTTTAGGAAAAAAGTTTAATTGGATGGCCAATAGTGTTGAAGAAAAACAAAAAGAACTCTTAGAAAAACAACGGGTGCTGGAGAATCAAAAACAAGAGCTACTGCGCTTTGATAAATTGAAAGATGAGTTTTTGGCCAATACTTCCCACGAGCTGCGTACCCCGTTAAATGGGATTATTGGGATTGCCGAGTCTTTAATGGAGGGGGTTTACGGAAAGATTCCCCGCATCGCCGCTGCCAATCTTTTTTTAATTATCATTTCGGCCCGGCGTTTGGCCAATATGGTGAATGATATTTTAGACTTCTCCCGGTTGAAAAATCAGGATATTATCTTGCAACGCAAACCTCTAAGCCTCTATGCCATGGTGGAAGTAGTAATCACTATCTCCAAGCACTTGGTGGCCGGAAAAAATATTACATTTAAGAACCAAGTACCCCTAGATCTACCTTCGGTTTATGCTGATGAGAATCGATTACAACAGATTTTACAAAACTTAATTGGGAATGCCATTAAATTTACTTATAATGGGGAAATTGCAGTAACCGCCGAGCCTAATGATAAATGGGTCAAGATTGCGGTGAAAGATACCGGCATTGGGATTGCCCGGGATAAATTTATGGATGTCTTTAAATCTTTTACTCAAGCTTATGATCCCCAGAAGCAAATGTTTGGAGGGACGGGCCTCGGCCTTAGTATTACCAAAAAACTGGTAGAATTACACGAAGGCATGATCTGGGTTGATTCGGAGCTAGGCAAGGGCTCGTCTTTTATTTTTACCCTGCCTCTTTGTAGCGAGGAAGCAGCACTAGGTAACTATCAATTAAAGCAACCCCCGGAGTCGGAAGCCATCCACCAAGAATTTGAGACCTTCTCGCAGCTACCTTCTTTCTTAGAAAAACAAAGATCCTATCACGAAATTGCCGCGCATAATAATAATGATTTGGTCGAAGAAATCTTAGATAAAATTAAGGAAAAAGCCGAAGGTTTTGATCATGAGAAGTACGCCCAAATTTTGGTGGTGGATGATGATATTATTAATTTACAAGTAATGAAAAACCAATTATCCGGCAATAAAAACTGGCAAGTGACTACGGTTTTAAACGGGATCGAAGCTTTACGTACGATTGAGAGTGGCAAAGAATATGACCTGGCCATTATTGATGTGATGATTCCACAAATAAATGGTTATGAGCTCTGTCGGCGAATTCGGAAGCAGCATTCCTTGGTGGATCTACCCATCTTAATGCTAACGGCGAAGAATCGTCCCGACGACATTTTGGCGGGATTTAAAGCGGGCGCAAATGACTATATTCTCAAACCTTTTGATAAAAGTGAATTTTTGGCCCGAGCCAATACATTACTTACTTTAAAAAAATCCATTAACCAGACCGTGGAAAACGCCCGACGTCTGGAATCTGAGCGAAAACAACGGGAGTTGGCGGAGTGTTTACGGGAGGCCAGTAGCACTCTGGGAGTTACATTAGAACTAGAAGATGTCCTCCAGTCCCTATTAAATAGTTTACTTAAAGTAGTTGATTATGATTTTGGTTATATTATTCTAAAAGAAAATCGTAATTTGAAGGTAAAGGCGGTTCATTCCGTAAATGAGAGTTATAATTTTGATGAGTTGAAAAAAACGGATCTTTTGATTGAAGATAATAAATTATATAGTTACTTATCCCAAAAACAAGTTCCGGTAATTGATTTACATCAAGGCGTAGAGAATTTTGGCCAGGAACTTCCCTTTGAGAGTGATGCTCCCAGTACTCTAGCAGTCCCCTTTATCTTTAACGAACAGATCATTGGGATTTTGGTTTTGGAGAGTGAGAAACTAAATCAGTATACGGAGTATGAGGCTTCGTTAGTCTTTACCCTGGCTGGTCAAGCGGCTATTGCCATAGAAAATGCCCGTTTGTTTAGTGAAATCAAACGACTGGCTAACGTCGACGAGCTAACGGGTCTTTATAACCGACGCTACTTTTTTGAATTGGCTGAGCGGGAATACCGCGCCGCCAGACGTTATAATCGGGATATTTCTGTCTTGCTTTTTGACTTTGACCATTTTAAAAAATTTAATGATAATTACGGGCATGATGTAGGAGATAAGGTTTTAAAGACCATTGCCAAAAAATGTGCCCGCATCCTCAGGCGCACGGATATTATCGGGCGGTATGGCGGCGAAGAGTTTGCCATAATTTTGGCGGAAACCAATCTGGAAAACGGTAAAGAAGTAGCCAAAAAATTGCGGGAAGAAGTATCGAAAATTAAGATTAAAGTGGATGGTCATGGGGATCTCTCCGCGACCATTAGTGTCGGTGTCTCTGGTCTGGATATGGAAACCAAGAGTTTAAATAATCTTTTGAAATTAGCCGATCAGGCTCTCTACGAAGCAAAACGGCGGGGGCGCAACCGGGTGGTTGTTTGGGGGGGCGACCAAGAAGCAGCTCAATAGGATTTTTAAAAATATTCTTGTTTTGGAACATAATCTGTCAAAAAAAGGGTAAGCTATTTTTAAAAATCGATAGGAGTGTTTCTAAAGATGAGTGAGTTAGAAAAGATTGACTTAATTCGGGAACGAATGAATATTAGTTACGAAAAGGCACGAGATATTTTAGAGTCTGCCAATGGAGATGTAGTGGGGGCATTGATCTCCATGGAGAAAGATGAGCGGGGGTTTAGAGAGGAGTTTATTGTCCGGGGGAATGAATTGGTAGATAAGATTAAAGAATTGGCTCACAAAGGGAATGTGGCTAAGATTAAAGTGAAACAAGATGAAAAAGTATTAGTAGAGATTCCAGTTACTGCCGGAGTAGTGGGTGCTTTACTGGCCCCCCAATTAGCCGTTATTGGAGCAATTGCGACTCTGGTGAGCAGATGTACCGTAGAAATTGAAAGGGAAACCAGTGATGAGGTTGTTGAGGTGGTTCGGGAGACAGTTACCTAAGTCAACTAACAGTAAAAGGGGACTAGGGGAGCAAAATGAACTAAGCAATAGAGGTAATCTGGCAACGAGTAACGGTTGAAATAATCGATTATCCGTTGCTTTTTTTATTTTCCAGGAAAACCATTGACAGATACTCGTTAGTTTGTTATCTTTGATTAGATAAATAGTTTAGCTTTGGGGGTAGACGCTTGATTTTTAGATTATTAAAACGGGATCTTCCTTTTTTGAGCGTAATCGCAATTATCTTTGCGGCGGGAATTCTTCTGGGCCGACAGTTATCCGAGGTTAATCCCCAAATGGCAGAATTGATTATTAAAGAAATTAGCGATAAATTTGCGGCCATGCTCCGCCAGATGGCAGATATCCCGGTCTGGGGGCAGGTATTGGCAATCTTTATTAATAATTTTTTTGCAGTTTTTTTAGTTTTTTGGTCAGGGTTAATTATTTTTCCTTTCATTCCAATGATCTTGTGTTTTAGTAATGGAGTGCCAGTGGGGCTGTTTGAAAAGATAGTAGTGGCTCGGGAGGGGATTGAACCGCTACGGTACTATTTAGCGTTACTACCCCATGGCATTTTGGAGTTGCCTGCTTTTTTTATGGCGGTTCATCTGGGAGTTCGCTTTAGCATGCTCCCTTACCGGATTTTATTTAGTAAAGGAACGATTAACCCGGCTTCGGAGTACCGTTATTTTTTTACGGAATCCAGTCGTTATTTTCTTTTAATCATTACCATGTTAATAATGGCAGCGATTATTGAGATTACTGTTAGTCCATTGCTGCTAAAAATATAATTTAATTGTGGAGGTCTGTGGAAAAATGGCAGAAATAGAAGCAACTACTACCATGGAAAAAATTGTTTCCTTAGCAAAACGACGGGGGTTTATCTTTCAATCGAGCGAGATTTACGGGGGGTTAAATAGTTGTTGGGATTACGGCCCCTTAGGAGTGGAATTGAAGAATAACCTTAAAAAAGCTTGGTGGCGGAAGAATATTCAGGAAAGAGACGACATGGTGGGGTTGGATGCTAGTATCTTAATGCATCCCCGCGTCTGGGAAGCTAGTGGCCATGTAGCCGGCTTTACCGATCCCTTGGTAGATTGTAAAGCTTGTAAACAACGCTTTCGGGCGGATCATTTGGAAGGGGAAAAATGTCCTTCTTGTGGGGGAGAATTAACGGAAGCCCGGCAGTTTAATTTAATGTTTAAGACTTTTATGGGTCCGGTAGAGGATAGCGCTGCCGTAGTTTACTTACGACCGGAGACTGCCCAAGGGATTTTTGCAAACTTTAGCAATGTTTTAAATACCAGTCGCTTTAAGCTACCCTTTGGAATCGGGCAAATCGGAAAGTCCTTTCGGAATGAGATTACTCCTGGTAACTTTACCTTTCGCACCAGAGAGTTTGAACAGATGGAGATTGAGTATTTTGTAAAACCGGGAACCGACGAGGCTATACATAAAGAGTGGATTGAGCGGCGCTTTCAATGGTATGTGGATTTGGGGATTTGTAAAGACCGTTTACGCTTACGTCCCCATGCTAGTGATGAGTTAGCCCACTACGCCAAAGGTTGTTATGATATTGAGTATTATTTCCCCATGGGTTGGTCGGAGTTGGAAGGAATTGCCAACCGAACTGATTTTGACTTAAAACGTCATGCCGAGCATAGTGGGGCTAACCTGGAATACTTTGACCAAGAAGCCGGAGAACACTACGTCCCTTACGTCATCGAACCTTCCGCCGGAGCCGACCGGGGCACGCTGGCCTTTTTATTAGATGCTTACCATGAAGAACCAGACAAAAACGATACCCGGGTAGTCTTAAAATTCCATCGGGCCTTAGCTCCTTATAAAGTAGCTATCCTGCCCTTATCAAAAAAAGAGCCTCTGGTGCTGCAGGCCAAGGAGATCGCAAGAGAACTTCGAAAATACTGGATGGTAGATTACGACGAGTCCAAGTCCATTGGTCGTCGTTACCGACGCCAAGACGAGATCGGAACTCCTTATTGTGTAACCGTAGATTTTCAAAGCCTGGAAGACATGGCAGTAACCATTCGGGATCGGGATACCATGGCCCAAGAGCGAATTCCCATTGGGGAGTTAACGAGATATTTTCATGAGAAATTGGTGTGGTAGGGGGAGTTACATTTGCTCGGCTGGGAGTAACAACCCTCTTTTTCACCCTTCATATGGTTGTCACAAAGTAAGTTTAATATAAATCTTTAATTAGTTACTAATTAAAGATTTATATTAAACATGAAAATACTCTTAAAAAAAGGGATAAAAATCCCTCTCGGCCTCATAGCGGCCGTTGTCATCCTGATAATTCTTTTTCAAAGTAGTTACTTTAAATCTCTTGCCAAGCAAAAGATTACCATTGAAAACCGCCAGATGCTTGCTACTTTGTTACTGACTTTACGGGGGACCCCCTACCTTTATCAAGGGGATGAGATTGGTATGACCAATTTACACTTTAACACCATCGGGGAATGCCGGGATATTGAGAGCATTAATTTTTATCAGAGCATTACCACGGAAGCTGGTTGGAGGAAGACGGATGCCTTAAAAGCCATTAGTGCCGTAGGCCGTGATAATGCCCGGAGTCCAATTCAGTGGAATAAGAGCCGAAATGCGGGTTTTACAAAAGGAAAACCCTGGCTTAAAATTAATCCTAACTATCAGACCGTGAATGTTGCTGACCAGCTTCAGGATCAAGATTCAATTTAAATTATTACTCAACTTTCGCAGGAGAAAAATATTAGTTTCTCCTTGATATCGTTAGGTAAAAACGAAATAAAATAGTCTAAAAATTGATTTATAACCTCTTTAGAT
>JANQHU010000447.1 GCA_028282485.1 Bacillota bacterium | reverse complement strand
GAAACCATGTATGAGGCGGATGGGATCGGCTTAGCCGCCCCTCAGATCGGAGTGAATGTACGAATCATTGTCATTGATATTGGTGAGGGGCCCTTAGTGGTGATTAATCCGGTGATTAAAAGTAAAGAAGGCCAGTCGTGTGACACAGAAGGCTGTCTTTCGCTGCCGGGAATTAATGATTACGTAAGCCGAGCCGAAAAAATAGTGGTTACTGGGATCAGTCCTGCCGGCAAGAAGGTCTCTTATCAAGCCGAAGGCTTATTGGCCCGCGCTTTTCAACATGAAATTGATCATTTGGACGGAATTCTCTTTATTGATTACTTAAAAAAGAAGGAGTAGGGGTTAGCAAAGATGCGAATACTGTTTATGGGTACTCCGGAATTTGCGGCAGTTAGTCTGGAATATCTTTTACAAAATCAAGAGAATGAAATAATTGGAGTAGTAACCCAACCGGATCGCCCTAAGGGCAGAGGCTTGTCTCTGCAGCCCAGTGCCGTCAAAGTTTTGGCGACCAAACACGGTTTACCTCTGTGGCAACCAGAAAAGATTACGACCCCAGAATTTATCGCACTATTTAAGGAGTTAGCTCCCCATCTGGTAGTAGTGGTTGCCTTTGGGCAAAAAATTCCGCCGGAAATCCTTTTTCAGCCGCCTTACGGTTGTATTAATGTTCATGGTTCTTTATTACCCAAATACCGGGGGGCCGCTCCCATTCAAAGAAGTATTTTTAATGGTGATTCGGTAACTGGAGTTACTACCATGTATATGGATGAAGGGTGGGATACCGGCGATCTCATCTATCAAGAGTCGGTCTCTATCGAGCCAGACGAAACCTTTGGTAGTCTCTATCAGCGCTTGGCTCTTTTGGGGGGAGAGTTGTTAATCAAGGCCAGTAGGGCGCTTCGGGATGAAGTAGCTCCCCGCCTTCCTCAAGAGGATCATTTGGCTACTAAAGCGCTTAAAATAAAAAAAGAAGAAGAATTAATTAATTGGGCCGAATCGGCTCAAACTATTCATAATTTGGTGAGAACCTTAAATCCCCAGCCCTATGCGGAAACTTTTTGGCAGAAAGAACGTTTAAAAGTAATATCTACCAGATTAATGGCTGATAAACCAACTGGCAACTTACCGCCAGGGAGGGTGATCCGGATTATTAAAAAGCAAGGTATTCTAGTGGCTACCAAGGATCAGCCTATTCTCCTGACCGAGATTAAACCAGAAGGTAAGAAGATGATGAAGGCAACGGATTTTGCCAACGGGCGTCGGTTGCAACCGGGGATGAGCTTTGGCAGTTAAAACAGAACACATAACTAAACACCCTTTTTAATATGATAGAGTGATTTGAGAAGGGAGGAGTAAAAAATGTTTTTTGGATTTGATTCAACTTTTTTATTATTAATTCCGGCGATTATTTTTTCAATTTATGCTCAAATAAAAGTTAATAGTACCTTTAAAAAGTATCAAGCAGAAGGCGCAGCGGCTGGAAAAACTGGTTCCCAAGTAGCCCGCGCTATTCTTGACAGTAATCAGCTTACTGATATTCCGGTGGAAATAACCCCGGGCAGCCTCTCGGATCACTATGATCCTCGTAACCGGGCGCTGCGGTTATCTCCCGAAGTCTATCACGGTCGTTCGTTAGCTGCCCTGGGAGTAGCGGCCCACGAAGCAGGGCACGCTTTACAGCATAGTGAAAATTATTCACCGCTGACTCTACGGAATGCGATTTTTCCGGTGGCCAGCTTTGGTTCGAATTTAGGCTATTTCTTATTTTTTATTGGTTTTATTTTGGGTGGAGGTAATCGGTTTTTGATTGATTTAGGGATTGTGTTATTTAGTTTTTTTGTCTTTTTTACAGTACTTACCTTACCTGTAGAATTTAATGCCAGCAATCGGGCTCTGGCTATCTTAGGACAGAGGGGCTATTTACTGCCGGGAAGTGAGCTCGAAGGGGCGCGCAAAGTATTACGGGCCGCTGCCTTAACCTACGTAGCCTCGGCTACTGCTGCTATTTTAAACCTAGTGCGAATGCTTATTTTACGGGGAAGTGGAGATGATTAACATATCAGGTAGACAACTGGCTTGCTATATTCTGGATCGGATTATCAAGGAGGAGGCTTATGCCAATCTTGCCTTAGACGAAGCCTTCAAAAACCATTCCGCCACCGATGAGCGGGAAAAAGCTTTTGCCACCGAGCTTACCTATGGAGTTCTCCGTAATTTATTAAAGATTGATTTTTATTTGGGGCGGTTACTGAGCCGTCCTTTAACGTCTCTCAAAATAACCGTTCAGAATACATTGCGAATTGGCCTTTATCAACTCCTTTTTCTCCCGGATATTCCCGTTCGTGCAGTTTGT
>JANQHU010000443.1 GCA_028282485.1 Bacillota bacterium | reverse complement strand
GAGACCGCTACGACCAAATTATTTTCCGGCCCGTATTTCACGGCATTACCCACAATATTTCGTAAGGCTTGATAAAGCCTTTTGCGGTCGATCTTGACTAAATAATCCTGCTCTAGCTGATCTTCATAACTAAAATGATAACCTTTTTCCCCCAGTTCTAACTCTAATTCTTCCATGACATCTTTAATAAAAGCCCGAATAGCTACTTTTTCAAAATTAAAAGCTAATTTATCCATATCCAGCTTTGAAAATAAAAATAAATCATCGATTAACTTATTCACATAATTAGTATTATTAGCAATAATCTGGAGATACTTAGCAACTTCCTCCGGCGAACGGGCTACTCCTTCTTCTAGAGCCTCAATATAGCCCTGAATCGAAGTAATAGGAGTCTTTAAATCGTGAGAAATGTTGGCAATCAAAGTCTTCCGGTTTTCTTCATATTCTGATTTTAAGCGTTCGCTTTCTTGCAATTTTTGAGCCATCTGGTTAAAAGAATCTATTAATAACCCCATTTCGGTATTCCCTTCAGCCTCCACCTGGACATCATAATTTCCCGCGGCAATTACTTCCAGGCCCTTCTTTAGCTTTTCAATTGGTCGAATGATTTTCTTTTCAAAGCGCCATAAAAAAAAGAGCTGAACTGCTTCCTTAATACTAATAAATACCGCAAAAAATAGCGTCACGGTATGAAAACCCAACCATTTAAAGAGTAAAAAAAGAATTAAGACATTAAAAAGTAAGGCAAAAGGATGTAAGAGTTTTAAGCGGCGGTGAAACTTATCAAACTCTTTCACACAAGCCTGTTGATGCTTACATTCTTGCTCTACCATTTTTTTGGTAAAATTATGAAAGTATTTGCCCATCAACAATCAACACCATTCACATTTATTTCAAATAAAAATAAAGGGAGAGCCCTTTAGCGATAATTCTCAGGTAAGAATTCTACCCAGAACCACCCTTCTCCCCCTTTAGCTGATAATTTCTTGTAATTAATTAATTTAAAACCAGTTCTGCCGCTAGCTTCAACTCTGCCCCGACACCCGACTCACTTTTCTCCCGACCAGAAAGCTCCAGATTTACCTTTTTAATCTGCTTGTCACTATCAATGAGAATTTTACCACTAAGCTTAAGACTGGATTTATCTAAATTTTCTAGTTCTTTCAAACAACAACACTCATTTGCTTCCTCTAAACCGCCATGATGCGCAGCCATTTTTTGACAAATAAATTGCTGGACATCTTCCGGAATTTCCTTGAGATTAATTAAGAGTAAAACTCCTTCCTTTCCTTTTTCTTCGATCTCCATTTCATTAAGCACTTTTAAGAAAAAGCCTAGCATGGTTAATTTACTTTTAAAACAACAACCGGGCTCCTGGGAGTGAGGCTGTGCGCAATCATTCTGCTTTTGCGGATGGATATGACCATGAAAATGGTTTTTTAACCCTTTAAAAGAACCGTCACAACAACCCGGTAGTTGCAACTCCGTGCTACTTTCATGCTTAATCTTCTTTTCACCACAATTAACATCAGCACTCACCTTAAAACTAGCCTGGCCGGTGGCCTTATTTTTAGAGAACTCCTTGGTAAATTTCAAAAAACTCTGCTCATTCTTCTCCCCTACTACTTTTAAAACTCCCTCACAAGCTTCTTTTTCCTTGAGTGCGGTCACTACTTCATGCATTAATTTTAGTTTATTCATTAAAATAACCTCCTGAATTTGTTTGATGAGGTTATTATAATCAAGCAGTTTAAAAATCCTATAAAGCATTTATAAAAATTTTATAAAAATCTCTAAATATATAATTAATTTTTTAAGTTCCTAAATAGTTTCTCAAAATAGATAGTGCTTTCCCGTAAGATACGGTATAATGAAAAAGAATTAGGAAATAAACTTTAGATATGGTAAGGAAGAAGACTAATGAATATTCAAAATGCTAAGTACGAAGTAACTGCCGTGAAACCAGAGCAATATCCCAGCCATCAGCTGCCGGAAATCGCCCTGGTGGGACGCTCTAATGTGGGAAAATCTTCATTCATAAACGCCATGCTCAACCGCCGCAATCTGGCTAAATCTTCGGCTACCCCTGGGAAGACCCGCGTAATTAATTTTTACAACATTGACGAGACCTGCTATTTTGTTGATCTCCCGGGTTACGGTTATGCCAAAGTTTCCAAAGCCGAAAAGGCCACTTGGGACCGAATGATTAAAAATTATTTAGAAGCCCGGCCCCACCTAAAGCTGATTATTATGTTGGTCGACGTTCGCCACGCCCCCTCCCCGGAAGACCAAATGATGTTTGACTGGCTCTTAACTAATCAAGAAAACCCAGTACTCATATTAGCCTCCAAATTAGACAAAATCCCGCGGAGCCAGATTCAAAAGCACCTAAAAAGGATCCGCCAAGTCCTAGAGATGAATCCTCAAGAAATGCTGATCCCTTTTTCTGCCACCAACCGCCAAGGAACGAAAGAAGTCTGGGAGGTTATCCGGCAAATTATTAAAAATTGATGAAAAGCTATTAATCATCGTCTCTAGTTTGCAGCTCAGTGGTAGAGAGCCCGGTAAGTTCCGCCACTTGTGCAGGTGTCATTCCGGTGGCTAACATTTTACGGGCTACTTCTAATTTTCCTTTTTTTTCTCCCTCAACTAACCCTCTAATTACTCCTTTTTTTTCTCCTTCAATTAACCCTCTAATTACTCCCTTTTTTTCTCCGGCAATAAAACCCTCTTTCATCCCTACCTTAAAAGAAGATTCCACCATACTCGCTTTGTAGTGTAAGTTTTCCAGGTGTCGTTGATAATCCTGCTGTTCGCTCTTCGGCAGTTGCATTACCCTTAGTTTCTCCCTGGCTTCCTTTAAGCCTTTGGCCTGAAATTCTTCTTTAATTTCTTCGTTTTTTAAGAAATAGATCCATT
>JANQHU010000428.1 GCA_028282485.1 Bacillota bacterium | reverse complement strand
ATTTTCATCCCCTTTGATGGAGGTTACTTGGATATCCTGGCTAATCTCCATTTCTTTCTCTTTTAGTCTCACTTCGGCGGTAACAATAATTTGTTCAATTATTTTTACTAAATCCAGATTATGCTTTTTGAGCTCCCCTTTGCCGGATTCTAAGCGGGATAACTCTAACAAATCATCAAGCAAATGACTTAAGCGTAAGGATTCTTGCTTGATGATACTTAAAAATTTGTGGGCGGTTTCCGGATCAGTTACTGCCCCATCTAATAAAGTTTCCGCAAAACCATTAATGGAAGTTAGCGGAGTCTTTAATTCGTGGGAAACATTAGCCACAAAATCTTTTCGCATTGTTTCCAAGCGGCGTAATTTGGTGATATCATCAATTACCGCAACTACGCCCTTGGTCTCATTGTCAAGCTCATCTTTAATCGGTGCCAAATGTAGCTCTAAGACCCTTTCTTTCTTGCCCTGCCAAACAATCTCCTTTTGGACCCGATATCCTTTGACATAAACCTGATGAAAAAGATCCCCTAATTCCGAGTGGGGAAAGACTTTATGGGGGAATTCGCCCTCGGCTTGTTGGGAAAAGAGATCCAAGAGCTCGATAGCCACGGGGTTCATTAAACTGATCCGGCCCGTAATATCGGTAGCAATTACTCCTTCTGCCATACTAGTTAACAAGGCTTCAATTTCCTCGATCCGCCCTCGCAAACTATTAAAGCGTTTCGTATGATTCCCATTAATCATTTCCACAGTTTTGGCAATCCCACCGTAGATATCTTCCCTTTTGGTAATAAGCCGATTCTTCAAAGGAATCTCTTGTTGGACTTCTTCCACGAAATTTGCCAAATCCTTCAAAGGATTGCCTACTAGTTTGAATAAAATAGTGCTAATTAAGGAAAACCAGACAATGGCAAAAATTAAAAAAAAGACGTTTTTCCATAAATAATCTACTAAAAAGAATGGTAAAAAAAGAAGGAGTAAAAATCCTCCCAACTGCCAGTAAAGCCTCTTCATCTCTCATCAACTCGCAAACGGTAACCAATGCCTCTCACCGTTTCTAAATATTTAGGATCTGCTGGATTTTTTTCGATTTTCTGCCTAATTCTTCGCACATGCACGTCCACAGTTCGGGTATCCCCAAAATACTCATAGCCCCATAAATGTTCTAATAAAAATTCTCTTGTATAAGCTCGTCCGGGATGCAGAAGCATAAGCTTTAAAAAATCAAATTCTTTGGGGGTTAATTCAATCTCCTGCTCTTTAATCCGCACTACATGGTTTTGCAAATTCATGCGAATATCACCATACTCTAAAGTGGCTGGTTCGTCGGTATCATCATTATTCCAACTCCGCCGTAAAACAGCCCGAATGCGCGCAGTTAATTCCCGGGGTGAAAAGGGTTTGGTAACATAATCATCGGCCCCCATCTCTAATCCCAAAACCCGATCGGCTTCCTCGCTTTTAGCAGTGAGCATAATAATCGGAATCGCTTTGGTTTCCGGATTAGCCCGTAATTTTTTACAAACCGTAATCCCATCCATTTCCGGCATCATTAAATCTAAAATTACTAAGTCCGGCAACTTGTTAGTAACTATTTCCAAACCCGCTTTACCATCAGTAGCCGAAATCACGCTAAATCCTTCCCGTTCTAAATTATACTTTACTAATTCAATGATATTAATTTCATCTTCAACTATCGCAATCATTCCGGGCATCGCTCCCGCCTCCTTGTTTCACATTTAGCTCGCTTAATCAGCCTCAAATTGATAATCACCTTCGGTTACTACTTTCAAACAAGCCTCTACAATATTAGTTTCATAAAGAATTCCACTATTTTTCTTAATCTCTTCTAAAGCCGCCGTAAGTCCTAATGCTTCCCGGTAAGGGCGATAGATGGACATCGCCTCCACCACATCCGCTACCCCAATAATCTTTGCTTCCAGTAAGATGTCGGAGCCAGTCAGACCACAAGGATAACCGGAGCCGTCTTCCCGCTCGTGATGCTGATAAACAATTTGGGCAATGGGCCAAGGAAAATCAATAGTTTTGAGAATATCATAGCTAACTTGAGGATGAGTCTTAATCATATTATACTCAATATCATTAATTTTGCCCGGTTTATTTAAAATATCCACCGGAATATAGATTTTACCAATATCATGAACCAAAGAAGCGGTTCGAATTTGCGAAATTTGCTCCTCTGCCAAACCCATAGTTCGGGCAATTTCACTAGCTAACTTGGCAACTCGCTTCTGATGGCCAGCTGTATAAGGATCCCGCATCTCCACAATTAAGGCAATCACCTGAATAATTTCATCCACGGTTTCTTGCAATTGTTGCAAATTATAGCGTAATACTTCCGCTTGTTTCCGTTCCGTAATCTCATGCAAAACTACTAGTCGCCCTAGCAAACTATTTCTCCGGTTTCTCAATGGAGAAATCTGTAAATCAAAGTCGCGAGTTACCCCATTTTTTTCATAAGAAATCTCTTTATTAAAATGAATTATTTCACTATCTTCCAGATATTTTAATAAACCCCACCAACCCTTGAATAATCTATCCACCTTTTTACCAATCGCATCGGCATAATCTAGCGAAAATTCACGACCGACTACCGGATTAAGATCGACAATTCGGTTGTTTTGATCAATAACAATGACAATATCACTCATATTTTCAAAAATAGCATCTTTAGCTACTGGCATTATTCTGAGTAATTTAAAATTAGACATTCCCCAACCAATGGCCAATATAGTTAGGGAAAATCCCAGGGGCGTGGGATCAATTACTTGATTAACAAAAGGAAAAATTCGAAAGACATAAAAAACATTGACAATAAAGGGAAAGAATAGCGCCAATAGTAAGGCGCTAAACTGGCCGCGATACAGACTGGGAAATCGTATTAAAGAAAAGATCAAGATTAACGCCCCGATGATAATCAGAAAATAGGAATAAACCGTATGGGCCCAAAAGCCAAAATTATTCACGGTGATCAAATAAAATAAGGATTCGATCTTTTCTATACTGACATCACGCCAAAATAAATGAAATTTCTCATTAGTCCAAATGGCAAAAAAGGCAAATAGGGGTTCTAAAAAAATCAAATAAAAACCTGGTTTTCTGAGCCATTTATCATGAAAAGTAAACAGGGAGACAAAGACAAACCAAAAAACCGGAACTAAAATAACCCCGATGTATTCAATTTTTTTACAAAGCATAATCTCATCAATCGTTTGACAAAAGAAAGAAATTCCACTATTAACTGACCAGATGATCATAAAAATAGTCAACATGGCGAAGGCTTTTGAATTTGAATTTCGATTATTCTTTAAAATATTAATTGCAAACAATACCAGTAAAATACTAGTTAGTAATAATAAGGCTAAATAACTTACTAAAACGGAAAACATCTCAATCCTCCACCAACAATTGCTGCCAAATTTGCCAGTCCACCCTAGGTTCCGATATCATAGCTTTCCAGATAATGCTGCTGTTCTTTGGTTAATGTATCAATTTTAATCTTCTTACTCTCTAACTTTAACCGAGCTATCTTCTGGTCAATTTCTTGTGGAACCGCATAGACTGCTTTTTGCAGATCTTTAGCTCTAGTTATCATATATTCGGCGGCCAAAGCTTGGTTGGCAAAACTCATATCCATTACCATTGCTGGATGACCTTCCGCAGCCGACAGATTAACCAAGCGTCCCTCCGCTAAAATACGAATTTTTCTGCCATCATTTAAAATATATTCAGTGACGTTACGGCGAGGCTCGTATTTGGCTTTGGCTAACTCTGCCAAGGCACTGAGATTAATCTCGATATCAAAATGGCCGGAATTACAAACCACAGCTCCATCTTTCATTAACTCAAAATGCTTTTGGTCAATCACTTTACAATTACCAGTCACCGTTACAAAAATATCTCCTATGGGAGCAGCTTCTGCCATGGGTAAAACGGTAAAACCATCCATTGAGGCTTCTAAAGCCTTTAAATGATCAATTTCGGTAACAATTACATTTGCTCCCGCTCCCCGGGCCCGCATTGCTAAACCTCGGCCACACCAACCATAACCAGCCACTACAAAATTACTCCCACAAATCAAATGATTAGTAGCCCGGATAATGCCGTCAATGGTTGATTGACCAGTCCCGTAACGGTTATCAAACATATGTTTAGTGAGAGCGTCATTGACAGCAACGATGGGATATTCTAAAACCCCTTGTTTTTCCATTGCTTTTAAACGAATCACTCCGGTAGTGGTTTCTTCGGTACCACCAACAATTCCTTCAATCAAATCCTGCCGCTTCGAATGTAAGGTATTAACCAGATCTGCTCCATCATCCATGGTAATCTGCGGCTGCAGATCAAGCACCTTATTAATATGTTGGTAATAAACGGTATCATCCTCGCCCCGAATCGCATAAGTAGGAATCTCGTAAACCATATTTAGAGCCGCCGCTACCGGATCCTGAGTTGAAAGCGGATTAGAAGCGCACAAAGCCACACTAGCGCCACCCTCCTTGAGAGTTCGCATTAAATTAGCAGTTTCGGTAGTTACATGTAGACAAGCCCCAATTCTAATCCCGTTTAGGGGCTTGGTTTTTTGCCATTCTTTCCGAATTGCTCCTAAGACGGGCATACTAGCATCAGCCCACTCAATTAATTTTTGCCCTTCCGCTTTTAAAGCCGGATCTTTAAAATGACCTATCATCATCGTTCACCTCTCCGTTCTTGATAAAATTCCATTACTTTGCCAATTACAAAATTCTGCTCTTCCTTAGTTAGTTCAGGAAAAATAGGTAAAGAAAGTACTCTCTGGGATAGTTTTTCCGTAACTGGTAAATCTCCCTCTTGATAATTCAAATGCCGAAAGAGTGGTTGTAAGTGTAATCCTTTGGGATAATGGATAGTCGTACTAATTCCATTTTTAGCCAAATACTTACGCAGACCATCCCGTTTACTAGTAAGAATAGTAAACTGATTATAAGAATGTCCTTCCGAATCCTCCGGAAGAACTATTTCTTTAATATCTTCAAAGGCAGTTCGATAGTTGGTGGCTATGAGACGTCGGGCATTATTCCAGGCATTTAAATGGGGCAGCTTTACATTTAAAAAAGCTGCTTGCAGACTATCTAAACAACTGTTATAACCCAGTAGCTCATAATGATTCTTTGCCTTAGCGCCATGGAATCGGAGCATTTGTAGTTTTTTCGCCAAATCTTCCCGATTAGTGACTACCATTCCCCCATCACCCAAGCAACTTAAATTATTAGTAGGGAAAAAACTAAAGGTTCCGATATCTCCGAAAGTACCGACTGGTTCTACGCCATAAGTCGACCCCAGAGCATGAGCCGTATCTTCAATTACCGCCAACTGGTGTTGTGCGGCTAACTCCATTAAGGGCTCCATCTCCACCGGCATTCCAAAAAGGTGGACCGGGATAAGGGCTTTCGTTTTCTCGGTAATCTTTTGCCTAACGGAATTTAAATCCAGATTATAATCATTCTCACTAACATCTGCAAAAACTGGAGTGGCTCCCACCAGACTAACTGAGCTGGCCGTAGCCAAAAAAGCAAAAGCGGGTACTATTACTTCATCTCCCGGACCTATTTCTAAGGCTTTTAATGCCAATACTAATGCATCACTACCATTAGCAACTCCAAGGGCATAATCTACTCCCAAATAATTAGCCATTTTTTCTTCAAAAGCGTTAACTTCTTCCCCTAAAATATAGTTACCGCTATTTAAAACCCGTTGAAAAACCTCATCTAAACTAACTGCTAAATTTTCGCTCTGTCTAGTTAGGTCAAGTGCTGCAACCTGCAAATAATTCCCCTCCTATATTCATACGATATTTACTTACTATTCTTTTTACGGCTTCAATTACATCAACCACATCAGTTTTGTTCATCTTGGGATAAAGGGGCAGAGAAATAACTCCCCGAAATACCTCTTCCGTAACCGGAAAATCTTCAGCCCGAAAACCAAAATGCTCCCGGTAATAAGAATGGCGGTAAATGGGTATAAAATGGACACTAGTTCCGATATTTGCCGCCTTTAATTCCTCAATGAATTGCTGTCGGTCAATGGCTAACAACTCCTCTTTGACTCGAATCACATAAAGATGCCAAGCATGGCGATGCTGGGGGTCCACAAAAGGCAGAATCAATTCGGGAATCGGGGCCAATTCTTTTTGATACTCTTGGGCATAAGCTTCACGAATCTCCTGCATTTTAGCTAACTTCTGTAATTGAGCCAGTCCTAAAGCCGCCTGCATATCAGTCATATTATATTTATAACCAGGGGACTCTATGTCATAAGACCAAGAACCCGCGGCTGTATAACGATTCCAGGCATTACGGCTCAGCCCGTGAAGACTGTAGATCCTCAAGCGATTAGCTAACTCTTCGTT
>JANQHU010000413.1 GCA_028282485.1 Bacillota bacterium | reverse complement strand
GTGAGAGGGCGGTGTCCTAGGCCTCTAGACGATAGGACCAGATCAAGAACTCAACTAAACTAACTGGCTGGGGGAGAAGGACTCGAACCCTCGCTGACGGGGCCAGAACCCGTTGTCCTACCACTAGACGATCCCCCAATGATAACGCCACTATCTAATTTCGTATATTTATTATACTGGCTTCCTTAATTTTTGTCAAATAATTTTTTTAAATAACTTCGGACATTTTCCTTGCTAGTTTTCGTGAATTATGGTAATATATTAATGCTAATTCTTCCGAGTTTGGAGGTGTTCTTACTATGGCCAATCGTTGTTCGATTTGCGGCAAAGATTTTCAAACAGGCAATTTGGTAAGCCATTCAAATATTAAAACCAGCCATCGTTGGAAAGCTAACATTCGTAAAGTTCGTGTTTTAGTTAACGGAGCCGCAAAAAAGATTCGTTTATGTACTCGTTGTTTACGTTCTAACAAAGTACAAAGAGCTTAACCAAATTATCAGAACGAAATAAAAAAAAGACCGATTGCGGTCTTTTTTTTATTTGCTCACCGCTTGCACTTTTTCACATCTACCTAACTCTTTTTGTTCCATTAATTCTTTTAACAGAAAACCTGACCGGGGCTCAACCAGGTCTGGTGCTAATTCCACTAAAGGTAATAAAACAAACGAACGCTCGCTTATTTTTGGGTGAGGCACGATCAAATCCGTATTTTCAAAGATCCAATCTTGATAAAACAACAAGTCCAAGTCAATCAACCGTGGGCCGTAACGCAGAGTCTCCACTCGACCCATTTCGCTTTCGATTTCTTTTAAAACCTTTAATACCTCCGTGGGAGTATCCTCCGGCCCTGCGTTGCAAGCAACAACCTGGTTCAAAAACCAGGGTTGATCGGTTAATTCGGCTGGTTCACTCCGATAAACAGAAGAAAGCCGTAATTGGGCATTGAGATATTTTTTTAATAAATTAATGGCCACCGCCAGATTATTTTCCTTCTCACCCAGATTGGTCCCCAGCCCGATAAAAATTTCACTAGGCTTTTTCAATTTTTTCCCCCATTCTGATTGCTCGGGCTACGGCCTGAACATCATGTACTCTTACAATATTTGCTCCTTTAATGGTTCCCCACAAATTAGTAGCAACACTACCCTCTAACCTTTCCGAGACTGATAAATCTAAAGTAAGCCCGATGAATGATTTTCGGGAAGTTCCTAACAAGAGGGGTTTCCCTAATATCTTAAACTTCTCCAAGTGCTTTAACACCAACAGATTATGTTGATATTTTTTCCCAAAGCCGACGCCGGGATCAAGAATAATTTTTTCTTCTGCAATACCAGCCTCGGCCGCAATCCTTAGAGATTCTTGTAAAAAACTAATTACTTCTGGTAAAAAAGATTGGTATTCACTTTCCCGTTGATTATGCATTAAGATCACCGGCACTCCGGCTGCGGCAGCCAATTTTGCCATTAAACGCTGGGGATCTTCTGGCGATTGCAATCCCCAGACATCATTAATTAGAGCTGCACCGGCTTCTAAGGCCTGGGCTGCCACCGCTGCTTTATATGTATCTACGGAAATGGGAACCGAAAAACTGTGAGCCAATTCTTTAATTATTGGTATTAACCGGGCCTTCTCTTCCTCGGTGCTAATTTGAGCAGCTCCCGGGCGGGTTGATTCGGCTCCTACATCCAAAAAGTCTGCCCCGGCGGCAATCATTTCGGCCGCCTGTTTTAATGCGGCATCCACAAAAGAAGTATCTTTACCATAAATACCATCCCCAGAAAAAGAATCCGGAGTTAAATTAATAATTCCCATTATATAAGGGCGCTTCCAGTCATAACTCATACTATTAATCACTAAGGGTGCCAATTCCCCTTCGTAATTAGCTAAAGCCGCCGTCAATAGTTTCCCTATTTGGAATAAACGCTTCTCTTTCTTAGCTAAAAGATCTTTTAAAACCTGATAAGTTTGGAAATTACCTTGCAAAAAAACTTTATTAGAAGCAGCTTCCTTCATCATTAGCATTCCGACCTGACTAACTTCTGCTTCTAATTCAATGATTTCTGGCCTTGCCAAACCGGAAATACTAATCAAATAATTAGCAAACTCCGCAACTACTTCCGGCAAAACCAGCGGGGAAAAATCCTGGTTCGCCCACAAGTCTTGCAGCTCTTTTTGGGTTACTGCTTTCTCGATTAAAAGGTTAATCATCTATTAAACCTCATTTAAGCTTGAATTTTGATTCTTCAAATCCCGACCCAATTGCCACTCCGCCAAAATTTGTTCCCACTGGGCGTAACGGGAAAAAAGCACAAAAGTAGCCGGGTTCACTACTTGATACTGAAAATAGGGATTTTGTACGCAAAAG
>JANQHU010000394.1 GCA_028282485.1 Bacillota bacterium | reverse complement strand
CTAAGTCCTGTACTCCGTTATACTTTGCTCCGTTGAAGGAGCAAGAGCTGGTTTCGGACCAGAAGTTGGGGCAGCCCCAATTTAAATTTTCCTTAACGCCCCCGCAAGAACGCGGCGCCAGAGCTCTAACCGAATTTTTGGATACTAAAGCCCCTACCTTTTTACTCTGGGCGGTCTGTGGTGGTGGAAAAACCGAAGTTAGTTTTGCCGCTATTGCTAAAGTCTTAAGTAGGGGCGGCCGGGTATTGGTAGCCATTCCCCGCAAGGATGTGGTAGCGGAGTTAGCCATACGTTTTCAAGAAGCTTTTCCCCAAATTTTGGTTTTGGTTTTGTATGGGGGCTGTGGCAATCCCTTTGGCGAATCACGTCTCGTGGTGGCAACTACCCATCAAACTTTAAGATTTTACCAACATTTTGATTTAGTAATTTTAGATGAGGCGGATGCTTTTCCTTATCGGGACAGCCGCATGTTACGGGAAGCTGGCTTGCGGGCTTTAAAACCGAAGGGGAAGCTGATTATTATGACGGCCACCCCGGATGCCGCGCTGTTAAAGCGAGCCCGTCAAGGAGTGATTCCTTCGATTTTAATTCCGGCGCGGTATCATCGCCAGCCACTGGCTAAGCCGGTGATCTATCGTGAAAAGCTTTGTTTTGAGAAGAAAGCTAAGGCGAGGTGGCAGCCGCCCCGGGTACTAGAAAAATTTTTGTTGGAGGCCCAAGCCTGCCAAAGAAGAGTACTCATCTTTTTACCAACTATTAAAATGATTCGGGAAGCGGGCGGCCAGCTTGTTGAGTGGGGAAAGAGTAGTGGTTTGCAAGGCGATTTTGTTTATGCGGGTCGGGCCAATTCTCCGGAAAAAATTCAATTATTGCGCAAGGGTCGGTTAGATTTTTTAGTCACCTCAACTATTTTGGAAAGAGGCATTACTATTCCGGATTTAGAGGTGGTGGTCTTAGCAGCAGATCAGGAGCGGATCTTTGACACTCCTACTTTAGTGCAGATTGCTGGCCGGGTGGGGCGCTTGGGAGAGACGGCTCAGGTAATTTTTGTAGCCCCCAGAATTTCGAAAGCAATGAAAGCAGCGGTGGTCTGGATTGAGCAAATGAATGCCGAGGCCCATAAATTGGGTTTTTTGGATTAAAAATCATTGAAATTAGGTCTTTAGGCTCATTAAACTATTTAGGAGAAATGCCGATGAATAAAGTAATAGAAAAGGTGAAAAAAATTGGTAATTTACTGGAAAATTTGTTATTACTTTCACCAAGAATTTGTGTGATCTGCCGGCAAGAAAAAAGTTATTATCAAGGTTTGGGAAGAAACTGTTTGCAAAAAATCGCCTTTATTAAAGGTTCGATTTGTAAATGTTGCGGTCGCCCCTATGGAGATAACCGCTTCCCTCAAGAAGTAGTTTGTGACCAATGTCAGCAGACCAAATATTATTTTACTACTGCCCGAGCAGTAGGGATTTACGAAGGTTTTCTGAAAAAGGTCTTAGCGGAGCTTAAGTATCGGTATCGCCCCGAATTAGGGACAGCTTTAGGTTATTTACTAGTGGACTGGTTCGCAATAAACCGGGCATATTTTGCCCCTGATTTAATAATTCCCATTCCGTTGCATCCGGAGCGTCTCGTGAAACGGGGTTATAATCAAGGGGAATTATTAGCAACTCCCTTAGCTAAGTATCTGGGCATTAAAATTCAAAATGATCTTTTAATGCGGGAGAAAGCAACTCTTTCCCAAAATTCTTTAAGTAGAGAGGCCCGATTTCTTAATATCAAAAATGCTTTTCGTTGTGTGAATGCTGGGGTGGTTGCTCAAAAGCAAGTTTTAATAATTGATGATATTTTTACCACCGGAGCAACAGTCTCCGCTGCTGCGGAAACACTTTTACAAGCGGGAGCAAGGGAGATCAAAATATTAACTTTGACGACGGGCTTATTTCATAATTAGTCAAATTCAATAGAAAAGGGGCTTGAAAAGACGATGAATGTACGCAATTGTAGAAGATGTGGTCAAATTTTCAACTATACCGGTAATTATATTTGCGCTCATTGTATGGATTTGGATCAACAAGATTTCGAGACTGTGCGGGAGTATTTGTTTGAACATCCCAATTCGACTACTTATCAAGTTAGTGAAGCCACAGAAGTTGAGTTAAGAACCATTAATCGCTTTTTGCGAGAAGGTCGTCTGGAAACGGATAATTTGCAATTAGACGAAGGAGAAGCTCTACGTTGTGAAGCCTGTCAAAAGAAGATTAACACTGGCCGGTTTTGTCAAGAATGTACCCAAAGAATGCAGGAGGATTTTTCGAAAGCTTCTCGGGATATCGGTGCTAAAAAAGAAGTAGCGATTGATGAGTCTAAATCTTCCAAGCTGAGAATGCATACATATGATGCTATGAAAGAAAAATAACTGTTTTAGTATGGTGGATTACGGTCTCTGAAAGGCAGGTGGAGAAAAATGATTATCTCAAATCAGGAAATCGGTAATATCTTAAGAATAACCCGCGCCAATCCTTACTCCCGCACTAATCGGGAGTTGGGGCGAAACAATTCTTTAGGTCAAAAGCAAGATCATTTTCAAATTTCAGCCAAGGCACAAGATTTTCAAAAAATTATTGAACAAACCCTAAAGCTACCGGAAGTCGAAGCCGATAAGATAAATGGTTTGAAGGATCGTGTGCAGCAGGGAGATTACCAAGTATCAGGGAGAGATATTGCCGAAAAGATGATCGGCCGTAGTTTGGTAGATACTATTGTGGGAGGTAATAGCTCCGATGCCGAAAATTAATGAACTCCAGGTGTTTTTTCAAAGTCAAATTGCTCTTTTGGAAGAGTTGATCGAGCTTAGCCTTTTAAAAAGAGATGCCTTGTTAACTGATAATTTTGATTCTTTGGAAAAGGTTGTTTTCAAAGAAGGAGTATTATCCGAAAAACTGAAAGCTCTGGATAACGCCTGTTCACAACAGGTGCAATTTTTTTTAGAGGAGCTGCAAAGCGGCGCCGCCGTGGACAGGGAATTAGAAGATTTATTTCAAAACCTACAGCAAAAAATATGGCAGTTAAGAGTTAATAATGATTTCAACCAAACCATTATTAATGATTCTTTAAATATTATTCGATTGACCATGAATCTATTAATGCCTCAGGAAAATGGAGCAGGAGTTTATAGCTCGTCTGGTCAAAATACCTATCAACCATCCTCTTCGATGGTTGATTGTAAGAGGTGAGGGGTAATGAGGTCTACTTTTGCCGGATTAGAGATCGGCTATCGCGCTTTACAAACTAATCAAAAAGCCTTGGAAGTAACTAGTCATAACTTGGCCAATTCCGGAAATAAGAGTTATTCCCGACAAGTAGCGACAATTTCCGCCACGGAACCCTTTGCCTATCCAGCTTTAAATCGGGGGGCGGCGGCGGGCCAGACGGGAACCGGAGTAAGCTTGGAAGCCATTATCAGAGTGCGGGATACTTTAATCGATGATC
This sequence comes from Bacillota bacterium, assembly GCA_028282485.1. Taxonomy (GTDB): domain Bacteria; phylum Bacillota; class UBA4882; order UBA8346; family UBA8346; genus JANQHU01. The sequence continues at coordinate 6,059 of JANQHU010000394.1, read as the reverse complement.
AGATTCGCGATGAGAATTCTAGCCTGGGTTATTGGGAAGGCCGTCAAGGGCTCTTAGAAGAGATTGAAACGATTATGAATGAACCTTCCGATAATGGGATTCGGGAAGCAGTAGACCAATTCTGGGTAGCTTTGGAGGAATTATCAACCCATCCTCAAGAACAATCAACTCGTTCGGCAGTGCGGCAACAAGCCATTTCTCTAGCCGATCATGTTAATCATAATTACCAACAAGTGCAGGAATTACGCTTTAATGCTAATGATCGGATTAAAACCATTATTTCCGAGATTAACTCTTATGCCAGCCGGATCTCCCAGTTAAACGACCAGATCGGGAAGGTGACCGTAGTGGGCGATCACCCTAATGACCTGCTCGATAAAAGAGATGAATTAGTGGAAGAGTTGTCCAAATTGGTAAATATCAGTACTTTTATGGATGACCTAGGCAGAATGACCATTAATATAGGGGGAAAAGCCTTAGTAGACGGGGATATTGCGGCTACTATTTTAGCAGAACCCAATAATGATGATTACGGGATGGTAGAATTATATTGGGAAGATACTGAGGATCCCGTGGTTCTTAAAGGAGGCACTATTAAAGGAGTTTTAGATATCAGAGATCAGGATTTGGTCCAATTAATGACTGAGTTTGATGTTTTTGCCGAAACCATAATCACCGAAATTAACACCATTCACCAAAACGGTTTTGGTCTGGATGGCAGCACGGGTTTAAACTTTTTTAGCGGTACCGGCGCTCATGATATAGATATCAGTGATGATATTGTTAATGATCTGAATAAAATAGCCGCTTCAGCGACAGGAGCTCCGGGAAATGGCGAAATTGCTTTAGAAATGGCCAATATTAAACACCGCAAGATTTTATTAGAGAGCTCGGCCACCATGGGAGAATATATTGGCGGCCAAATTTCGCGGATCGGCGTGGAAACCACCCTGGCTACCACCAAGACGGATAATCAATCGTTACTTTTAAAACATCTTGAAACCCGCAAAGAATCAGTCTCCGGGGTCTCCATTGACGAAGAGATTACCAGTATGATGAAATACCAACACGGTTACAATGCGGCAGCTAAAATTATTACCACCATTGATGAAATGTTAGAGGTTATTATTAATGGGCTTAAACTCTAGTAAAAGGAGGTTTTAAAAGTCATGCGAGTTTCAAATGGAATGGCCATCACCGACTTCCTTTTCAACATTAATCGGAGTGAAGAAGCCAATAATAAGATTATGAATAAAATCAGTACCGGAAAAAAAATACAAAAACCCTCCGATGATCCTATTGGAGCGGCGCGCAGTATCTCTTTAAATAGTAGCTTGAATGAAGTTGAGCAGTATAAGACTAATTCGGAAAATGCGGTTACCTGGTTAAATGTTACCGATGATGCTTTATCCAATGTGAATGCTAATTTACAAAGAGCTTACGAGCTAGTTATTTCCGGTGCTTCATCTGATAAAAGCGAGAGTTCCCGTAAGGCCATGGCCGAAGAGATTGATCAAATTAAAGACGGGCTGTTGCTCATTGCCAATACTTCTTTAGATAACCGGTATATTTTTGCCGGAGAAGAGGTTTTAGACCCGGCCTATTCGTTAAGAACGCCGGTAACGGGTAATACTATTGATGTCAATACTCAACCTGTTAGTATTGATCTGAATAATAATCAATTTAAAGTAAAATTAGGTGATGATACTATTAAGACTATTGCCCTAACTCCGGGAGTATATGACGGGACCCCGGGCAAGACCCTCACCGACTTGGAAATAGATATTCAAAATCAGTTGAATACCGCCGGGTTTAAGGTTCCGGTTCATGTCAGGGCCACTCCTGATAACCAGTTGATCCTTTACGCAGGCCCTAAACCATCGGATGGGGTAATGTATAGTCTGGTTTTAAAAGAAGGCGAGGCGATTAAGACCACTGGTTATACCCGAATTCCTGCCGGAACCGTTCCCCCGGATGAGCTGCGATTAGCCGCCGATGCCAATGGGATTGATAATTATTATAATGGTTGGACCTTAACGATCACCGGGGGTACCGGAGTAGGCCAGATCCGCACCATTACCGATTATGACGGCACCTCCAATACGGCAACTATTGATAGTGATTGGGGGATTATCCCTGATACTACCTCTACTTATTCTTTAATACCACCTTTAGAAGGAACCTCTACCGGAGCCGGGGTAGATACCCTGACTATTGATCCGGCGGCGGCTAGTGAGATTGATGATTTTTACGTGGGAATGACCTTGACTATTATTAATGGGCCGGGCGCGGGGGAAGCCAGGCAAGTCACCAATTATGATCAGGCTACCGGAGTAGTAACGGTGGATTCTCCCTGGGCTACGCCTCCCACGGGCTCTACTTATATTTTTACTCCGGTAGTGGAAGGGCGTCTCCAAGGTGGGGGGGCAAATACCATCACCTTGAGTGGTGCGAGTAGTGAGATTAATGATTTTTATAACGGCGCCTCAATTACCATTGAGAATGTGGATGGCTCCGTAGAAACCAAAAAAATTATTGCTTATGATGGGGTTACTAAAGTGGCTACCGTGGACACTGCTTTTGCCACTAATCCTACCAATACTTCTGATTATAGTATTAATGATACTGCCTTAGCCCAATTAGGGTTTGAGCATCAAGCTAATTCAAAAGAGTTAGTTGGAAGTGCGTTGCAAGAGCCTATTCTGGTGATTGGTAAATATCCGACTAAAGGAATGACGGAGACGGCCACCGCTAATTCCCTTGTTTTTAGCGAAACTGATGCGAAAGATGATAATTATTATAATAATTGGACTATTTCCATAGTGAAAGGAACCGGAACTGGCCAAACTAAAAGCATTACCGCATATGATAGTGCTACCCAAACGGCGACTCTCGACAGCAATTGGGATAATATTCCGGATGCCACTTCGGAGTATGCTTTAATTCCACCCCGGGAAGGAGTAGTGCCAGCTATCAGTGGTTTGGATGAGATTCAGCTGACTAATGCCAGTGAGATTGATGATTTTTATGTGGGGATGCCAATAACGCTTACTGATGGAACGGGTGTCGGTCAGACTCGCGAAATTATTGCTTATGACGGGGCTACGCAGACGGCTACTTTGGATTCCGTGTGGAATGTCTTGCCGGATAGTACCTCCAGCTATTCAATAGACACTAATCATTATGTAAATGCCAATAATAAATTTAAAATAACTTTAGGATTAAATCCTACACAAGAAATTAGTCTGGACGGGGGGGAGTATAGTGTCAAAGATTTAGCCAAAGAGATTGAGTCGCGAATTCAGGCTCGGGGCGGTAATTATGCCAACGTGCAAGTTTCGGCCACGCCGGATCAAGAATTACGCTTATTTTATCGGGATCCGGACCCGGATGATAATGACGAACCCCTCTCTATTAAGCTAGAATCCGGGAGTAGTGCCGATATCATCATGCAGTTAGGTTTTAATGACGGAGCTTATTCGGATACGGCCATCCCTAATTATGAAGGGGATCGGGGGATTATGGATTATGAAATCAGTCAAAGCACGCAAATAGAAGTAAATACCTTAGGGGATAGTCTTTTTGACCCGATTTTTGAGCATTTAACTAAAATTAGCCAAAATTTAAAGACTGGTAATAGTCTGGAATTGACTTCCACGGATATTAAGAATATTAAAGCCGACATTGAGCGGGTCTTATTATCTCAGGGGGAATGTGGTGCTAAGGTTAAACGCTTGGAGAACAACGTAGAACGTTTGGACATTATGAAAGAAAGCGTAACTCGGCTAATTAGTGATGTGGAAGATACGGATATCCCGGAAGCGGTAATGGAATTACAAACCAGGCAGTTAGCTTACGAAATGGCTTTAAAAATCGGAGCTAAAATTATTCCACCAACGCTCATGGATTATATCCGATAAAAAGCAAAATTGCCAATAAAAAAGTTTGCAGATAAAAGGAAAAATGGATTAAATCCGGAAAGGAAGGAAAGCATGAATATTGAAACAAAATTTTTTGGAATGCAAGAAATTGATGAAACGGAAGTCATCTATTTTTCCCACGGAATACCCGGTTTTGAAGGGTATAAAAAATATGTAATTATTAAATTCAAGGAAGATTCCATGTTTTATGTTTTACAATCTACAGAAAGCCCCCAAGTAGCCTTAACCATTATTGAATTAGAAAAGGTGGTTCCGGGCTATACCATTGATCTACCCAATGAATTAGTGGAGGAATTAAAACTAAAAACCCCGGAAGAAGCAGTAGCCTTAGCGGTGGTAACCATCCCACCGGATGTACGAAAGACAACTGTTAATTTAGCCGCCCCGATGCTGATTAATTTAACGGAAAGAATTGCCAAACAAGTGATTTTAGATAACCCGAACTTTGGCCTCAAACATCCTTTATTTGAGACTACTACGGAAAAGAGTTGTTTACAAACCGCCATTAAATAAGTATAAAAAAGGCAAAAGATTTAAAAATATAGTGATGAACATTTTTAGAGGACCATAAATTGTAAAAAATATAGCATTAAAAAAAGGGATTTCCAGACTTTTGGAGAAACCCTAAAATAATAATTAATGCTATGTTTTTTATTCTGAAAGTCAAGGAGGAACCTCATGTTAGTTTTAACTAGAAAAGTAAATGAATGTATTGTGATTGGCGATGGGCTGATTAAGATTACCATTGTTGATGTGAAAGGGGAACAAGTTAAAATAGGAATTGATGCGCCGCGGGAGATTGCAGTCCATCGGGAAGAGATTTACCGAGAAATTCAAAAGGAGAACCAATTAGCGGCTCAAAGTAGTAAACCAAACTTTGACGATCAGAATCGTTTAATGGGAAAAGATAAAGGGTAAAAAAATTTTTGGCGTTTATTCGAAAATTTTCCTAAAGTTATTCTTGTAGGGTTCCGATTTTAATAATGAGGGAGTTTATACCGTGAAAGCTGTTATTAATTGGCAGAAAAGCTTTCAGGGTTAAACTATTTTTATTTCGGCAAGCTTTATTTTGAATTGCTGGTGCTTCAAAATAAATTGCTGCAAGGAAGCGGGTAAGGATGCCTGCTTTGGGGAACTACCTACAAGGAGGGATTGCAAATGAAATATGAATTTGACTTTCCATAAAGAAGGATATTAAACCGTTATTTTCCAGACGGGTTTTCCCTTCTTTTATTTTTTTTTCAAAAGCCCTACGGAAATGGTTTCAACCAAAAGAAACTTGCTTTTTTAACTAAGCTAAGAAAAGCACCAGTTTCGGTTTAATAAAAAAGCAGGAAACAGGTAAGGATACCTGTTTTGGGGAAAGAAAGATCAAGGAGGAATTAACATGAGAATAAATCATAATCTTCCTGCATTAAATGCATATCGAAACTTATCAATTTCCAGTTCAGCCAATGCCAAATCTATGGAAAAGTTAGCTTCCGGTCTCCGGATCAATCGAGCCGCTGATGACGCCGCCGGGCTCGCGATTTCAGAAACCATGCGCAGTCAGATTCGGGGTTTGAATCAAGCCTCCCGGAACTCCCAAGACGCCATCTCTCTCTTACAAACTGCTGAAGGTGGACTCACCGAGACCCACTCCATTCTCCACCGGATGCGGGAACTCTCCGTTCAAGCAGCCAATGATACCTATACCTCGAACGATCGGCAAGAGATCCAAAAAGAAATTGATCAATTGAAGGATGAAGTAGATCGAATTGCCAATACTACCTCCTTCAATAATAAGAACTTACTGGACGGCACAGCCTCTGCTATTACTTCTTCAGATAATACCAATACCGAAGTGATCATGCGCGGGGGCTTACGGGTAGTCGATGATTTTGGAATCAAGACTGCCGGTGGTGGTAGCTACAAACTGGATATTTCCGCCACCGCGGGTACGGCTCAGATTCAAAAATCCAATGTCTTTAAAAATAACCAAGCCGGGGATGCAGTCCAAAATCTCAGTATTGATTCTGCTTCGGGAATCTCGCATCTTTCGGCGGATTCAATTGCCAAGGGTTCCTACGGAGTAAGTACCGTTGCTAATACCTCTTCGGTTACTGCAACTGGAACGAT
>JANQHU010000375.1 GCA_028282485.1 Bacillota bacterium | reverse complement strand
CCGGCGGAACCACACTAGAAATAATTGCCGCGGTAATTTGATTAGAAAATGCATGATCCCCAAATAAACTTTTGAGCAAAATACCGTACTCATCAACGGTTTTTTGTCGATCCGTAGCAATGCGCCAATTAGCAACTAAGGCTTCTTGGGCAAAAATTCCAATTACCGTGTGGGTATTTCCAATATCAAAAACAAGTAACAACCAGTTCCACTCCAAACGTTACTAAATAGTCTTTTGCTCTCTTTCGCAGATACTTCTTTAAAATTTTACGTGAAGTTAATTATAACATAAGATGGCACCCCGCGGCAAATTTCTTCAATATTTTCTTTATCCCCAAGTTGAAACAACTACACTTCCCCAATAATCCGGGGCGTAGCAATAACGATAGTGGTTTTATCCCGACCTGCATCATAAATTGTTTCTAACTCAATATTGGTATGGCTTTTTGTTTTATGCAAGGGCTCTGCCTGCTCTTTGTCAACAAATAACTTACTAAAACCTTTTTGCTGACTTCGCTCCTGGGTAAAAAAATGGGAGACTGGCTTAGCTTTAACCCGCGCTAAAACTCGGGTAAATAATCGCCGAACCTTCTCTTTGCTTAGCATTCCGGCATATTCTCCGGTAAGGAGTAAACTAAATACCGGCCGGGGAGAAACTACTGCCCCCAGGCTATGCTCCATTTCCCTAAGATAACGTTGTAAATTACTTAAAGAACCATAATATACAGTATTAATACCTAGTTGGGTCTCACTACCATTACCCATTTTGCCGGATTGCAGAGTTACCCGTACCCTAGTTCCGTTCATTCGAACTCCTTCAAAAGAAATATAATTATACTCCTGATCATTTCCGGTAGTATAGTTGTTAGTCTTTAAGCCAAAACTTTTCACAATTTGTTTGGCAACAGTTTCTAAATCATTAAGATTTAACCATAAATCATTAATTTTTTGCCAACATTCTGTTTCCACTTCTTGCACCGGAAGCCCTACTGCTTGCCAAGCAACTTCTAATGGATGTTCATAGAGATTGGCCCCTACGGTCACATCCACAAATTTTAAAGAACCAATTATCAATAAAAGAAACGCCAAGATCATTTTGGTCATAATTGCTTTCAACATTACTAAATCCTCCCTGCTTTTTACGGATAATGTTGCTTATCACTAGCCCCATTATTGGTCAAAAAACGAAAGGATATACATAAGTATCAAAATTTTTTAAAAATAAATATTATCTATTTTGAACAGAAGGTAACTTCCGCACCCAGGCTACCATTAATGAAATTAACGGGATCAAAAACTGATACGGAAAGGCCACTAGGGGATATATAAAAACCCCAAAAAAATAGTTATCCAAAAAATCCTCAAATAAAATAAAAGCTAAATTGACTCCAATTATTCCAAAAGGAATAATCAGGGGTTTCATAGTCTTTAGCTCAAATATTTCAGCAGTGTTCTGCACTAAAACCTGATAGATGACTGAAATTTTTAAAAAAATTACGGTAAAAAAAGTACCAGTAACTAAAATCTCCATGCGCGAAAAAATTTCGCCAAATTCAATTAGTCTAAATATTTGAAAAAGGGGGTAAGTGCTAATTGCCATAGTATTTCCTAATACCCCAACTGTATAAAATGAACTCAAAAAAATGATCAAGCCCCCCCCCTAGCAAACCATAAAAGACTGCCGGACGCACTTTTTGTTGATTATTCAGTAAAGGAATCAGCGTCATGAAACAAATTATTTCGCCAAAATGGATGGCAGTGACCATATTACTAGAACGAATAAACTCTGTAAAAGAAATCTGCAAAACAGGAAAAAAATTATCAATTTTAAAATTAGGGATTTGCATAAATATTGAAATAATTAGTACTAAAAAAATTAAGGGCACTATCAGTTCACCACATCTACCGAGTACTTCAACTCCTTTCCAAATCACCCAACCACATAAGATAACAAAAATTATCCCGATTAATATTTGAGGAGTCTCCCTTAACAATAAGTTTTTATAAAACTCGCTAAAATACCAGATATTTAAAGCAAATAATTGCACAAAATACCAAACGTACAATAAATTTATTAATTTTCCCAATATTTTTCCATAGACCTGCTCGTTAATCTGGCCCAGAGTTTTACCAGAAAAGCGATTTGCCAAAGCAGTCTGCGCCCAAGCAAACATACTAGCTATAACTAAACCAGTAATTACACAAAGCCAGGTATCTTTTTTTGAAATAATTTCTGCAGGTGCTAAAACAAAAGCACTTCCGGAAATAAACCCAACTATTAATAAACTCAATTGCGTTGGCGAAATTTTCGCTTGCTGCATCAAAAAAGCTACCCCTTTATCATAAAATCCCTAACTTAGTAAAAAGATCTTTCACCGGAGGTAAAGGGCTCGGAATCTCAACTCCTTTCATTTGCAAAAAACTAAAGACATAGGCCATCACCATGAAAAAAAGAAAAACAGTAAATTCCCAGTAATTTTTTTGTTGCCACAGACTTCTTCCCTGGGCAAAGCCAATTCCTAAAAAAGCAATGGTTACGATAATAATCATCTTTTAGATCTCCTTTTTGGTTGCCAGCGACTTGCGAATCCAAATAACTAGTAAAGAAATTAATGGGATCACAAACTGATATGGGATAGCCATTTGGGGGTAACCATTTACTATAAAGCTATAATGATCCCCAGAATTATCAAATAGGATAAAAGCCAAGTTCACTCCAAGTACTCCAAGGGGAAAAATGAGCGGTTTCATGTTTTTTAATTTAAATATTTCTGCTGTATTTAACACCATAGCATAATAAATGACTGCAATCTTTAAAAATATAATCCAAAAAAAACTAGCTGTAACCAAAACCTCCATTCGGGAAAAAAATTCGCCCAGATCAATTAATCGCACTAATTGAAGTAGCGGATAAGAACTAATTTCCATTGTATTTCCTAAAACAGCGATAACATAAACTGAACCAAGTAAAATAAGCGCTCCTCCAAGATACATCCCTATAAAAATTGCAGAACGAAGTTTGGTATGATTGTTTATCATAGGAATTATCATTAGAAAACAAATTATTTCGCCAAAAAGAATCGCGGTCAGGCTACTACTAGACCGAATTAAATCTGTTGTAGTAATTTGTAAATATGGTAAAAAATTGGTGAATTTAAAATTAGGAATTATTAAAAATAAGGTCCCTATTACCGCTAAAATAATGATCGGGATTACAATTTCACTGCATCTAGCAATTACTTCCATTCCCTTCCAAACTGCCCAACCACATAGTAATAAAAAAACTATGGCAATCACTGGTTGTGGCGTCTCTCTCAACATTAAATTTTTATAAAATTCACTAAAATCAAAAATTTGCAAGGCAATTAGTTGCATAAAATACCAACTATAAAATAAATTTATTACTATACCAATTTTTTTTCCGTAGATTAATTCATTTATCTGGACCAAATTTTTACCAGTATATTTAGTTGCCAAAGTAGTTTGTGCCCAAATAAAAATGCTTCCCAAGATCATTGCCATAATAATACATATCCAGGTATCTCTTTTGGCAAGTACCTCTATGGGGGCCAAATTACTCCCTGCTACTATACTAATAACTAATAGCCCTAGCTGAAACGGTGAAATTTTAACTTGCTCCATCTAGATAGGTACTCCCTTTAATTACTTATAGGTGATTTAATAATTAAACCGGAATACTTAATGCGGGTCTTAATTTTTAAATCAAATTCACTTTTTGCAAAAATCTCAGGCCAATTCTTTTTAATCTTCTGCCAATAATGAGGGTTTTTTTGATAAATTATTTCCCCAAAGCCATAAATATCTGCTTTTAGTTTTTTCGCTTTAGCCATGGATTTCATTACTTCCCGGCGAACCTCTTGCGCGAAAAGCCGATTTAACTTTGCTTTAGCTTGAAAGGAAGTCAAATCTCCTAAATAGAGTTGTTCTCCTAAAGCACCGATAATCTTAAGGGTTACTTGAAAAACTGGTCCTTTTTTTTTAAAGAGGGGTTTGATAGCTACCTTATTGGACAATAACTCAATACTAACTATTTCCTCAGTAGGGGGATACTTAAAGCTAACTATCCCACTTTTAACCTGACCGATCACAAATAAAAACCCTCTAGTTTCATGCTCATTTAACTTACCAATTAATCGCGCCTGTTTACCTTTAGAAAAGATGGCGGTACCGTAGACATGAGGTAAAGCATTGGCTTCATGTTTTTTAGTCTTCACTAAAGCAGCAATAGGGGCTGTACTTTCACTCATTAACCGCGAAAGAAAATTTTGCAAATTTACTGAGCTGGCAAAACCACTAAACCTAGCAGATTCAACTAAGCCTTGCATCGTGATGGAGGGGATTAGTTCCATATCAGCCATTAACCCCAAAATAGTTTCCGGTTTTTTTTCGCTAATTAAAATATAGGCTTGCCGGCGCAACTCATGATCTCGAATTAAAAAGTCCATATAGGAATTAATGCCTGCTTTTGCTGCATTTTTCCCAATGATAACAGTTTTCAGATGCCCCCAAAACTGTTTATTACTATAAAAAGCATTAGTTTTACGCACTGCATCAAAAATAGATACCCCTTTTTGAGTTAGATTAGTATAAGGTTTATTCTCTTCTGAAGTACTTTCGGCCGCACCGGCCATACTAGGATGTTCTTTGGGAATGATCACTTGACTAGTCATGATTACTTCTTGAGAATCCACTTTTTCCTTATCGAATCCCATTCCCGTAACCAGGGCAATATCACTTAATTCTTTACTATTCCAGCAGCCATTTAAGCATATTGTGCAAAGAAGTAGCAAGATAAACAAGAGTTGATAAAATCGCACCACTAGGATAACCATCTCCTCCTCGTAATTTCTTTGATTAAGCTAATTATTTTGCTGATCCGGCTGGGGTTTTTGCTGCGGGGCTCTGCGCTGCCTATTAATCTTTCCCAAAAAAGGAGGCCGAAAAAAAATTCCCCAAAAAGGAAGCCTGACAATAGAATCTTTTAATCCTTGCGGTTCTAAAGGGGCAAAAGGCGCTAAATAAGGAATACCAAAAGAACGTAACCCTGCCAAATGAATTATCATACCCACTAATCCCAGCATGATTCCAAAAAATCCAAAGAGACCTGCTAATGTAATGTAGATAAACCTTAATAAAATGATGATATTAATTTGAGCCGGAATCACAAAAGAAGAAATTGCCGTAATTGCGATTACAATAACTACCGGGGCCCCCACCAGTCCGGCCGATACCGCCTCTTCCCCGATCACTAATGCTCCGACGATACTAATGGCTTGACCCACGGCTCGTGGTAGGCGTACCCCTGCTTCCCGAATGATCTCAAAAGTAATTACCATTATTAGGACATCAATCACCGCCGGAAAAGGGGTCCCCTGTTTGGCTCCGGCCATGGTAATTATCAAACTGGTAGGGATTAATTCCTGATTATAAGTTGAAAGCGCTACATACAAGGCAGGTGAAAGGGTACTCAAAAAAAAAGCCATAACCCGAATAATTCGCAAAAAAGTAGCATAGAACGGCCGAATATAATAGTCTTCCGCCGTTTGAAACACCTCTACAAAAAACATGGGTAAGGCTAAGACAAAGGGAGTCCCGTCAACAACAATGGCGATGCGCCCCTCTAAAATTTTAGCTACAATAATATCCGGTTTTTCACTATGGGAAATAGTGGGGAAAGGAGATATGGATTCATCTTCGATGAACTGCTCAATATAACCGGATTCTAAGATCGCATCGGTGTCAATTCCCTTTAAACGGCTATTCACTTCGTTGATTAGTTTCGGATTCACGATTCCTTCTATATAAACTGTGCAAACCCGGGTTTTGGTCTGCCGACCAATCTTGTGAATTTGCAACCGTAAATTTGGATTATTGACTTTACGCCTAATTAAAGAGATATTTTGATTTAAAACTTCAGTAAAAGCTTCCCGGGGACCACGAATTACAATCTCGGTCTCCGGTTGTTCTATTCCTCGGGATTCCCAACCCTGAGCCTCAATCATCATTGCTTCCTGACAACCATCAACTAATAATAAGACATTGCCATAAAGACAAGCCTCCACTAATTCGTCAAAGTCACTAGTAATACCACTGATGCTCTCAGAAATTATCATGTTTTGAATCTGCCGCATCTCGATACGATCTGGCTGAAGATCGTATAAATGAACATCATAAATTAAGGGTTTAATAATATTTTGATTAATAGCTTCTCGATCCGTTAAAACCTCAATATAGACTACTGCTCCTTTAGTCTGTTCACTATTACCAATCACAAACTCCCGCATTTTTATATCATAACTACTGCCCATAATCTCCCGAAAAGTAGTTAGATTTTCACTAAGGCTGGTAGATAATACTTGTTTAATTTTTACATACTTTGCTAGTACCTGTTTATTTCTTCCATATTGAATAAAACGCATCAACCGCCCAAAATAATTAATCAAGTAACTCGCCCCCTTGATACTAGTATTTTGCACCAGTTTTTGCGTTTTATACAACTATTACCTCTATAACTGTAACCTAATTATTTAATAATTTTTCGCCTTAATTAAGCCTAAAGAATTAAGAATAGCGAGCAAGGCTACTTGCTTCGTTCTTTTAGCTATTTTGAGGGCGGTTATTAATTTAGCCGAATCATCATTCATCAAAACAATATCCGCCGCCTCAATGACTAATTGTTCAAGTAGAAAAATACTTTTCATTTTTCCTTTTTTGCAACCGCCAGTAATAACATCGCTTCCCTGACCTGCAAATCATCTTGGAACACTATTCTTTGTTGTAATTGCGGCACAAAATTTGGGGAACCTATCGCAAATTCTTCTCCTCGAGCCGTTTCTACCCGCAGGCTATAAGTATATTTCTTAGTTTGGCTGATTTTTTGAATAATTTCCTCTAAACCCGCCTTGGTCACTTGTTTTTGGGCCCACAAAAAAGGGGCCTCTGCAGTGCCAAACTGACGACTAAACTCTGCCAACAAGACTTGACAGCGATCCACTGCCTCTCCCTGGCTTAAAGAAACTAAATCTATAGTTAAATTAAGCTGTTGCCACTCTTTTGTTAAAACCCATTCGCTTCCAGAACCTTCTAAAGGATACGCTTGAAAATAATCCGCCCAAAGAAGCTTCTTGAAGAATGCCGTATTTGAAAAAACCGGTTCCTTTTGTAACTGAGGCGTTCGGGAATAAAGCAGCTCACTGTGCAGCACACCTCGCCCTGTTAGTCTTAAGCTAATCACCCATTTTTTTTCGTATTGGTCAAGCCCCACCTGATCAAGGGTTACCCACCCTGCCTTTGGCTCTTGTGAAGCTACCGATAACTTTAAAATGTAGTACCCCGTTAATTTATGAACCCTCCTCGCGTCAAAAACTACATATAATTCCTGTCGGTCGTTAATATCTTCGGGATTCTTAATTTCTGGGATACTTACTACTAAATTATCTTGTTTTAATAATTTTCTGGTTTGGTCACTGATGATTTTTTGACCAACTATTTTTCCCATTCTCTCTTGAGTTTCAATCAAATAAGCTCGCAAAGCCCCTTTTTCCTGAGCCTCACAACTAAGGTTTAAGCATAAAAAAACTATTAAAAAAAGCATTATTTGGCTTTGGCGTAGCATGACTCTCCTCCTTAAAAAAATTTGGTCAGTTGTTTAATTATAACTAGTAGCCAAAGTTAGCAGAAGTTTTATTCTTTAAAATCGGTAGTTATATAATCAATTTCGTCTAAATCTCTAATCATTCCTCTTCACCTTCATATAAAGATTCAATAAAATCGGTAAACGTATCAGCTATTTTTGATATAGCTTTTTCTTTATCAATATAGGCAGTTTCATAATCTAAAAAAACGATAGAAGGATTATTGTCAGTTCTATAATCGAAGCAAATTAAGTTATCAGCGGCATCCTGAGCAAATGGATAAATTTTTTCTGGAATATATTTACTCATAGCATTGTAAGTTTCCAAAATATATGAATATTTATCGTTTTCATTAAAACTAAAAAAATTATTAATACTTTCTTCCTTGTTTTTGTCAGTTTTAAAACAATTTGGGTTTATATAAGCCCCGTTACATTGTTCCAAATACTTCAAATAATCGTTTGGAAATTTTATTTTAAACAATTCTTCAACTTTTTTTATAATATTTAAATCTTTTACTGGTTCAACATCTATAAATTTAACATCTTTACTCATTGTCTATTCCTCCTAATATCAACTATTATTACCCCAAATATAATTTCCTCCAGTATGTCCTGTTTTTTTATGTGTTTTACGATCAACTAATTGCATTTTACCAGGAGATTGATGATGATGGCAAGTATATTTTTTGGGAACCTTATTTTTGGTCAATTTGATATCGCGTTTATCTATTACTTTGGATAATTTGTAACTTAAAAAAGATGCCTTTCCTCAGAAAGGCATCTTTTTTAAGTTATTTTAACAAAATCTAATTGTTACTTATTTTTTCAAAATTACGCTCCCGCTATTAGGCAAACGGTCTTTCACGCCCATATCATAGAGCCAAAAATTAACTTTGTTTGCATTACCAAAAGCGGTAGTCCAGGGAAACTTAATCTGATATTTTTTGCCACTAAGGGTTGGGGTCCCGGTAAAGACTTTATTATTATGCAAACCCGGCCGGGTTGCTTTGTATACCTCAAAACGATTTTTGTAGCAGCGTACTAAAACATCAGCTTTTTGGTCATTATTAACATCAGCGTAGAAAAAGAAATAGGTAATATTAGGATTAGCATAAAACTCGATCGCTGCTTCCAAATTAACGCCTGATTTTAACAAGCTGAGCTTTTTAAAGTCCCGGGAATTGACCACGCTAGCCTCATTAGGATCTAAGGCCACTACTGCTGCATCTTTACCCTGCACCTGCACCGCATAATTTCCGCCGCCCGGATTTCCCATAACTACTAAAACAACTTGGGAAAGGGAGCCCGGCGTAAAGGTTTTTGAGTAAGCATAATTACCCCTCCCTCCGGAAGGAGTACGGCGGTAATGAACCATGCGCTGATTTTTTAACTCGATCACCGCATACCCAAAATTTTTACTTGAAGCGCTGACATTGATATCAACTCGCCCCACCTTATTATTTAAGTTGAAAACATAATAATCTGCGCCATAAGCAGCTACCCGACCATTAAAACTAAGGTTACTCCCCTTGCTCAAGCTTCTGGTAGTTCGAGGTACCTCTCTTAAGGGTCCATAGATAGCGCTTCCTAAATTACGAATTAATTCATCCTCTTGATAATCAAAGCCAGCCGCCGCGTTTTGCACATCTTTATAAAAGTTAGCAAACAACCACCAACCAGTGATGGTATCAAAATTATATTGACTGCCGATTTGGGCCTTAATGGCTGTATTAACTGCTTTTTTCAGCTTTTTACCGTTAGTTTCATATGTAGACCAGACTTTTTTAATAAAGTCCCGCTCATTGCCAGCCCGTTGCCCTAGATAGACCCAATAATGACAAGCATTATAACTCCGCTTTAATAAAGAATAATCCGGCAGAGCCAATCCTTGATTCATTCGGTCCATCCAGTCTCCGATATGAGGAGCCCGGTATTTTTGACTCCAGGAAGCAGTTCCTTCGACGCCCCATTTCATCCCCGCCGTACCGCTGATGTAGCCGTAACGGTATTGAACCCGGTGAAAAAGTTCGTGTACCGGAGTGGTTTGTCTTTTGATAGGATTTCTGACTACATGCTTACTATTTAATTCTATATAATTCCAACTAGAACTAGTCACTCCATAGAGACTACTACCTAAATAATAAACATAAACATCAATTAACTTCCGCCCGTTAGAAACATAATGCTTGGGTTCCTTAAAATTAGCTGCATAATCATTCCAGGCATTATTTAGGACGATGGCGGTGGCCCGAATGTCACTTAAAGTGACGTTATTATTGGGATTAGAATCATTGGTAGTATAATAAAATTTAAAATGCCCTCTGGTATAGGTTCTCGGTAGCGCTGGCAGATCTGCATCGGCAGCAGTATTAACTTCATTTACCGCATCCTTACTGATATCCGGATTGGATAGGGCGGCATAAAGAGTACCATAAATATATTCACCACTTTCTTCTTTTATTAAGCTTTTCCCCCGGGGTGAATAAATCTTTCGGGCTAAATTAATAACTCCCGCATTAGTCTTCGGAATATCCTGATTAGCCCCAAATTTAGCTAAAAACAAAGGCTTTTTTAGGACAGGAACTTCAACTTTTTTAAGCTTGTTAAACTTAATTGTGCGCACAATTGCGGTCTCGGCAATTCCCGGGATAGTTGCCTGTTGGGCCTCAGTGGGAGCGAGCCAAGAACCACCTAGCGCGACTAAAAAAGCAACGATAATGCTTCCTTTAAAAAATTTCTTTACATTCACGAAACCATTCCTCCCTTTTATTTTAAATAATTATTTAGCTCGAAAATTCCCTTTTATATATTTGCTTTAGTAGACTTAACTTTGTCTTCAAGCTAAATAATCTTAAATTTAATACTTCTTTAAGACCACTCCTGCAATTAATTCAGCTTAGCAATAAAACCGACGATTCCCACCAAATGATTGGCTAACAAAATAGCCGGAATCAATAAATAATTTAAGAGCTTCGTAAAAATTAATAACCCGACCACTAACAAGCCCCAATTATGAATTCCAGCTACCCACCGAGCCACACTGGCTGGTAAAAAACTTTCAATAACCCCAAAGCCATCCAACGGCGGGATTGGTAAAATATTTAGATTAAGTAAGACCAGATTTATTAGAATTCCCATCTTTAAGGTTTGGATCACGGTGGCCCATAAAAAAGGTTGGGGAACGTTGGCCACTAACACCTCATCCCAAATAAAACCGAGACCGCGGGTAGCCATTTCCGGATACTGAGAATGGAGTAATACCCCAACAGTCATTAAGAGGGCCGCAAAAAAAAAGGCTAAAAAAAGATTAGTGGCGACGCCGGCCAGAGTGACTGAGAGTAAACCCCGGCGATAATTACGAAAATAATTAGGATTGATTGGTACTGGTTTGGCCCAACCAAAAAGCACCCCTGCTTTCGAAAGGATCATGGCTGCTGGTAAAATAATTGAGCCAAAGAGATCAATATGCCGGAGAGGATTTAAGGATACTCTCCCTAGTTTTTTAGCAGTAGGATCTCCCGAAAAATAAGCAGCAATCCCGTGAGCCGACTCGTGAAAAACAATGGAAATAATAATAATTACAAATTGGAGAATCTGCACCGGCCAATAGACGGGCTTACCAATAGCAGTGGTGAGCTGCCCCGTATGAGGATCGAAAAATCGCAGTTGGTGCGCCCCCATAGTAGTTATAAACAAAACCGTCATGGCTAAAGCAATTCCCAGGCCTAAAAAGGCAATCTTTTTTTCGACTCCTCCGGAATCGCGCCGTAAAATCTTCCAAGCCAAATAAGTAATCCCCATGGTTGGCAATAGGTCTAACCAGGGTTGGATACTCCGAAAAAGAGTTAAGAAAGCAAAGGGTAAGAGACAGAGAAGCAAAACGCTTTCTCGAGAAAGCTGAGGAGTTTTTTCCACTAAGTCTTGGGTTGCTGCTTCTGACGCATCCGTCTCTAGGCCCGACGTCTCAAAGGGCTCTTGATGATCCTTCATTTTTTGGTTGCTAACTCCTTTAGTAATAATTCATTAACTGCCCCGGGATTAGCCCGGCCTTTGGTTGCCTTCATTATCTGCCCGACTAAAAATTTAATTGCTTGTTCTTTGCCAGCTAAGTAATCGGTTACTGATTTTGGGTTATTAGTTAAAACTTGCTGAATAATTGCTGTTAGCTGGCTAGGATCACTGATCTGGACCAGACCCTTTTCCTGAATAATCTTTTCTGGGTCTTTGCCAGTAAAAAACATTTCTTCAAAAACAGTTTTGGCAATCTTGCCACTAATAGTTCCCTTATCAATTAATTGCAAAATTTTCACCAAATCAGACGGACTGATCTTTAAATCTTTATATGCTACTCGCTCTTGGTTTAGCAGCCGGGTTAACTCTCCCATGACCCAGTTGGCAATGGTTTTAGCTTCCCCATACTGAGCCACGGCTGCCTCAAAATAATCCGCCATTTCTTTGGTACTACTAATTAAACCAGCATCATATTCTGATAAACCCCACTCTGTTTGATACCGCTGATAACGAGAATCCGGCATTTCCGGCAGTAAGTTTCTTAGTTTTTCTACATGCTCAGGGGTTACCACCATGGGTAATAAGTCTGGTTCCGGAAAATAACGATAATCACTAGACTCTTCTTTGGAACGCATAAATACCGTTATCCCCTTATTTTCATCCCAGGTACGGGTCTGTTTCGTGATTTTTTCTCCCTCATCGAGCAGTTCTGTTTGCCGCTCGGCCTCATACTCTAAGGCATTCTGCACGGCCCGGAAAGAATTCATGTTTTTTAATTCTACTAAGACTCCCAATTGGGTCTCACCTCTAGGGCGCAAAGAGATATTGGCATCACACCTTAAAGAGCCTTCTTCCATTTTACAATCGGAGATGCCGGTATACATTAGGAAAATCTTTAGTTTTTCCAGATAGTCTTTTGCTTCCCGTGGCGAACGCATATCTGGTTCACTAACAATTTCAATCAACGGAATCCCGCAACGATTATAATCCTGCATCCCATAATCCGAGTCTAAAATTCCCGTTCCGGAATGAACCGTCTTGCCTGCTTCTTCTTCTAAATGAATACGGTTGATTCGGACTTTTTTCACTTCTTTGGAATTACCGTCAACTCCGATCTCTAACCACCCTTTTTTACAAACGGGTTGATCGTACTGGGAAACTTGATAAGCTTTGGGTAAATCAGGATAAAAATATTGTTTACGGTCAAATTTACTCACCGCAGCGATTTCGCAATTAAGCGCCAATCCGGCCACAATCGTATAATCCAAGGCTTTTTCATTTAAAACTGGCAACACCCCGGGTAAGCCCAAGCAAACGGGACAAACTTGCGAATTAGCTCCTTGGCCGAATTGAGTAGTACAACCACAAAAAATCTTTGATTCGGTTCGCAGTTCCGAATGAACTTCTAAACCAATCACTATCTCATAATCTGTTAAAGGCATTTTTCAATAATCCTCCTAAAACATTTGTTACTTGAAATACTTAATTAATTTTAAATTTATATTATCGTAATTTTTAATAATTAACTAACTTAATAAATCAACTATCAGACTATCATTGCTAGCAAAAAGTTCCTTTATAAAGCAGGACGAGCTTTATGAAAATCAGTGGCTTGTTCAAAATTATATGCCGCCTTAAGTAACTTTCCTTCGGCAAAAGCCGGGCCAATCAATTGCATTCCAATGGGTAAGCCTTCTGCCAAGCCACAAGGTACAGAGATTCCTGGTAGACCCGCTAAATTACAAGTAATAGTACAAATATCCTCTAAATACATTTCTAAAGGATCTTTAGTCTTGGCTCCTTCACCAAAAGCTACGGAAGGGTTGGTGGGAGTTACAATAAGATCACATTTTTGAAAAGCTTGATTAAAGTCTTCCCGAATTAAGGTACGTACTTGCTGGGCTTTACGGTAGTAGGCATCATAATAACCCGCGCTTAAGACGTATGTTCCAATCATAATGCGGCGTTTTACTTCAGCCCCAAAACCTTCTTCCCGTGTCTTCATAAATAACTCAGCTGCATCTGCAACTTCTTGGGAGGTTCGATAGCCATAACGAACCCCATCATAACGAGCTAAATTGGAACTAGCTTCCGCCGAAGCGATGATATAGTATGTAGCTAAAGCATATTCGGTATAAGGGAGATTAATATCTACCACTTCTGCTCCTAAATCACGGAAGACAGTTACTGCGTTTTCCATGGCTTTTAAAACTGGGTTACTAATTCCCGATCCTAAATATTCTTTGGGAAGGCCAATTTTTAATCCTTTAAAAGGCTGTTTCATTTCTGCCAGATAATCCGGGACAGGCTGTGGAATACTAGTCGAATCCCGCGGGTCATATTTAGCAATTGCTTGAAGGAGCAGGGCGGCATCCGTCACATCCTTGGTAATTGGTCC
>JANQHU010000369.1 GCA_028282485.1 Bacillota bacterium | reverse complement strand
ATTTACTTAAAAAAACAAAATAAAAAATGAAACTTACTTTATCTTTATGGATATTTTAGCTCCATTTTTTACAAATTTTTACTTCGTGCGATTACCGTGCTGTTACATCACGATTTCGTTCTATATAAGCTTTGTTACTATCATGTAAATTTCCGATTTCCCGCACAGTTTTCCGCCCACCAAAAGCAACCTGAGCAGGATTTTTTGAATTAACTTTGGCTGAATTTGAAATAGTTACTTCATCTGTATCTGGACCATTATTTAATTTTAAACCTTGGATCGAACCTCCGGAAACCTGCTTTTTGGCAGCTCCTTGGGGTGGAATACCAGTTTGCTTAGCTAATTTAGCAGAAAAATTTACATTCATTTTTAAATTACACTACCTTTCCCTATAAATTATTTAATATCTTAAAAATAAATTTCCTTATAATTGAAAAATCATTCAATTCTGACCATTTTAAGGAGTAGAAGAACTCTCTTCGCACCCTTCCCAAGGTTTAGTACTTAACCGACCATGTTCATACATGTCCTCAATGGAATCTCCGATTATTTTACTTCTTTGATCTCTTTTCCCCTTTTTACCATCAAAAGCATACTGGGCAAAGGTGGTATTGATGAATTTTATTGCTGCGATATTAGCCTTATCGGAAAATTCCTTAGCAGGATCTACTTTAGTAAATATTTTGCCAATATTATCAAAGAATTTTACAACATCATTTCGAGTATCTTTTTCTTGTATTTCTTTTAACTTTTTATTATAACACATGTCATAAAATTGCCTTAATTTTAAATTATTATCCTGATCACTTTCACTTAGTCTCAAATCATAATCTTTTGCCAACCTGACAACAACACTCATCGGATTTAAATTAATAATTTTCGAATTAATGTCGATAAAATTAATTTTATTTTTATGTATCTCCCTAACCTGACGACCAGTTTTTCCTCTAAAAGTAACAAAATCATATTTTTGGGGATTATTATTTGGGAATTTCAAAGCACCACTTAAAGTTTCAATTCCATAATTTAAACCTTGATTTGTAGGTGGTCTTTTTCCAGGTGTCCTTGGCATATTTTTAATCATTTTAACTCACACTACCCTTCTTAATTTTGTTTTTCTAAATTTTCCACCAAATAGCGCCCGAGGGCCCAAGACGCCGGATACATTGGCTTTTTGAATTAGTTTTCTGATTCTTTTAGGTAAAATTTTTAGGGGAATATGGGGTTTACCGTCTTCGTACTCTTTTAAACCATCAAAATTATAGCCTTTAATGTAAGTTTTGTTAAATAAATTTTTGCCATAAACCGCCGATAAAGCTAGTTCTCCTTTTTTCGAATACTCGACAGTAGGGTTATTAGCCGAGAAGGGCGAGACTTCCACAGGAGAAAATTTTCCACCCTTACTAAACATATCGGTCATTCCTACCACAGTACTAGAAGTTAACCCATAGGGATTAATCTGTTGCGACCCTTGATTTCCGGCACTAACGATCACTTTTCGCCGCGTCGGATAATCCAAATTTAGAGAAACCGGATCTTCTGCAGACGGATTAGTGGTTAACTGAACTTCCACCGCCTTCTCCCCTCTTTCCATACTTTGTTGCTGGAGAGCACAGAATACTTTATTTATGTTTTGGATCAGGGTTAATTCTGCTTCCGTTCCTTCGGTATCTTTGAGCAAACGAATACAAGCCTTAATAAAATCTTCCCGAGATAAGCCCCGCAGACTATCATCCATAGTAATATCGGTTTCGCGTTCTATTGGGATAATGACCCCGGAAATATCAGCACCTGATTTTATTTTTTCTTCCAAACGGGTTAGAGCATCCCAAACACCTTGATCAGTATTTCTCCCTGTGGCATCCGAAATATCATAGACATCAACTTGATACTTTTCGGCATCTACCCCCAAATGATGCCACAATAACGCTTTCGCAAAGCAGCGCTCCACCTCACCATGACTATATCCAATAATCTCCGGTCGCTTCACATTATCGACAATGCAGATTTTTCGGGGTGATGCTGGGCCGCCACTAGCTTCAGCTCCCTTTACAAAACAATCAGATTCTTTACCTTTTCCCAAAAAGGCTTTCTTTGTTTTGGCTTGGTTAGGATTTATTCCATTATTTGCCCCCTTTTTTGCCTTATTAATCCCCTTAGAGACATTACTCGGT
>JANQHU010000331.1 GCA_028282485.1 Bacillota bacterium | reverse complement strand
ATTATTTTTTCTCCCGGCCGCGGCGGTTTTGGAAGAGCCTGCTCTTATGCACCTTAAAAGAAATCTTTGCGGGAAACCAGGAGTTATTTCGGGGGTTATGGATTTATGACAAGATTTCTTGGAAAAAACATCCCGTGATTCACCTGGATTTTAGCGCGATTACTCATTCGGAAGGTAGAGAGAATTTTAAAAAAAATATTAATTTTGCTTTAGATCAGATTGCAGCCGAATATCAGTTGGTTTTAAAAAATCAGGATAATAAAGAAAAATTAGGAGAATTAGCTAGGAAGCTTTATGAAAGTTGCGGCTCAGTAGTAATTCTGATTGACGAATATGATAAACCGATTATTGATCATATCGAAACTCCAGCCACAGCCGAGGAAAATAAAGAATTGTTAGCGAGATTTTATGAAGTAATTAAAAGTATTGATAGTTATTTAAAATTTGTCTTGATCACCGGGGTTTCCAAGTTTTCTAAGGTTTCTATTTTTGCCAGGTTGAATAATCTCAAAGACATAACTTTAAGAAGAGAATATGATAGTATTTGTGGCTATACGCAAGCAGAATTGGAAGAAAATTTTGCTGATTATTATTGATAGTATTTGTCAAGAAAAAAAGTTGGAAAAAAACCGTTTGTTAAAAAAAATTAAGCATTGGTATAATGGTTATAATTGGGGCGGAGAAGAGACCATCTATAATCCCTTTGCGGTACTTAACTTCTTTGACAGTTATGAATTTCGTAATTACTGGTTTCAAACAGCCACTCCCTCGTTTTTGATTAAATTGATTAAAAAGCAGCAGGTAGCCATTGAGGATTTTGAAGGTTACAAGGGCGGGAAGGAACTATTCGATTCTTTTGAAACGGACAATTTGGACCCGGTTTCTTTACTCTTTCAAACTGGTTACTTGACCATTAAGGGCTATCAGCGGGGCCGTTATCTCTTTGGCTATCCTAATTACGAAGTGAAAGAATCATTTTTAGTGCATCTTTTTGCCGTCTATGCCAATATTCAGATTTCCAAAGCAAGCCCGGTTTATCTGGATCTGTTAGACTACCTTGCGGAAGAAAAAATAGTCAGGTTTAAAACTGCCTTAACAGCTCTCTTTGCCGGAATTCCCTCCCAGCTTCATCTAGACCAGGAGAGCTATTACCACTCTTTGTGCTATTTAATACTGGCCCTTTTGGGAGCAGAAATTATTTTAGAAGAAAACACCGACAAAGGGCGCATTGATGCTGTGTTGAAATTTGAAAAGCTGATCTATATTATTGAGTTTAAGATGGATAAAGCCGCGACAGCATTAGCTCAGATAAAAGATAAACAGTATTACGAAAAGTATTTAGAAGATGAACGGAAGATTATCCTCCTGGGCGTGGCTGGCTTTCGGGAGAAAGAGATCGAGATTTTAAGCGAGGAACTGGTGCTTAGGGATTGAGAAATTTATAATTTAATTTTATGGTGGTAGAAATGATCGGATAAGCGAACTAGAGAGATTCTAGAAATCGCCGCTTTAAGATTTTTAGATGATATGTGTCATAAATAATAAAGGAAAAAAGAATAAGGAAAAAGGAGTAACCATGGCTGAGAAAAAACAAATCCTGCAAGGGATTGATAATTTTAAAGAAATTATTGATAATAACGGTTATTACGTAGACAAAACACTATTAGCTAAAGATTTGATTGATCGACATGACAAAATTCTTTTAATCACTCGGCCGCGCAGGTTTGGCAAGACTTTGAATATGAGTATGCTGAAGTATTTTTTCGAGATTCCCGAGTGCCGCCAGCACGATCTGGAAGAGGTAGACGTCAGTTATCTGTTTGAAGGTTTAAAGATCTTTGAGGAAGATAAGTACCGCGAAATTCAAGGCACTTACCCGGTGGTCTACTTAACTTTTAAAGATGTTAAACAGAAACTATGGAAAGATACTTATCAAAATTTAATTGATACTTTAGCAAATGAGTACCGTCGCCATAGCTATATTTTAAAGTCAACGGTGCTTAGTGAAGTGGAAAAAGAACTATATATCAAAGTGATGAATTATCAAGGAAATGAAGTTGATTATACCAATGTAATTAAAAATTTAACAAAATATTTAAAAAGATACTATAAAAAAGAATGCCAAGTCATAGTGGACGAGTACGATACCCCGATTCAAGCGGGCTATCTAAATGGGTATTTTCGGGAAATAATTGAGTTTCAAAAAAGCCTCTTAGTCAAAGGTTTTAAAGATAATAACGCTTTAAAACAAGGTGTTTTAACGGGAATTATGAAAGTAGCCCAAGAAAGTATTTTTAGTGATTTTAACAACCCGCTGGTGGCGACTATTTTAGCGGAAGAATATAAAGAGAGATTTGGCTTTACCGAAGCAGAAGTAGCGGAGATGGCGCGGTATTTTGGGCTTGAGAGTGAAATGGCAGGGATTAAAAATTGGTATAATGGGTATATTTTTGGATTAGACACCGTCATTTATAATCCTTGGAGTATCATCAAATATATGTACAATCCCCGCAATGGTTTTAAACCCTACTGGATTAACACCAGTGACAACCGAATTATTAAAGAAGTGATGCAGTTAGACAAAAAAGAGGGCAAAGAGGTAGTGGAGAAATTGATTCGGGGTAAGGAAGTATATAAGGTTCTGGAAGAAAACGTCGTTTACCAGAGTATTAAAGATAACCCGGAAGTGGCTTGGAGTTTTTTATTGCACGCCGGGTACTTAAAAGCTTCCAAGCGGCGGAAGGATCTATTTGGGGAAAAGTTTGAGTATCAGATTGAGATTCCCAATGTAGAACTGCGAATGATTTATAAAGATATGATCAGAAGTTTTTTGAAAGAGGATGCCCGGGTAGCTCTAGATATTGAAAATCTGATCCAAAGTTTAGTCGCAAAAGATTTGGATACCTTTACCATCTTGCTGGAAGAGTTATATTTTAAACAAGTAAGTTATTATGATCTGCCGAGGCAACCAAGAGAGTACGAAAAATTAGGTTTAGTCGAACAAAAGCTCAAGTATGAAAATTTTTATCATGGTTTTATGCTCGGCTTATTATTATTTGCCTTAGATAAATATCATGTTTACAGCAATCAAGAGTATGGCCTGGGCCGTCCGGATCTGGTTTTGATTCCCAGAGATAAAGAACAAAACCAAACCGCCTATCTTTTTGAATTTAAATGGGATAGTACCAAAGGTAAAAAACAATTGCCGGAACTGGCAGAAGGAGCCCTGGCCCAGATCAAAGAGAAGAAATACCGAGAAGGAGTCCAAACGGTAGAGGGGCTATCTGACGTGGTAGCCTTGGGAGTTGGGTTTAAAGGGAAAGAGTTGCTCATTTTACCCCAATAGGTGGATGATTTATGAAATTTAGAAATTAAATATAATTATGCTTATATCGAATTCTTAAAAGTGGTTCTAAATATAAGAAACATTATAAAGGTCATGTTCCTGATACTATTTGGACTGGAGAAGCAGAACCAGATAGTTGGTTAGATTTAGACCCAAGTGTTAATCAAAGTATTGGCGGTCAATCTAATAAATATCCAGAAGGTTATAAACCAACAGAATTTGTTTATAAGGAGAGAGAAGAGTGAGTTTAATACAAGATTGGAAAAGCCAAATAGCTGTAATGATTATAGTAAAACAGGAAATTTTAAAAAATGATAAAGATGAATTATGGGATCATCATTTACCAGAATTAGCAGCTAAAGAAGAAGAAATATCATCAGTAGAAAAACATTTAGGGTATAAATTAGATAGAAGTTATACAGATTTTTTAAAGTATTCAAATGGTTGGAAATGTTTTTTACAGACTATTAATTTGTTTGGTACTAAAGAGTTT